>JAHZLH010000027.1 GCA_022599915.1 Actinomycetes bacterium | reverse complement strand
GGCGGCGTCGTCGCCGACGCGGGCTGGGTCCTTCTCGGGTGCCTACCGGATTACCGCTGGCGGTCAGCGTAGTGAGAATGTGCCTAGTTTCCGTTCATTGCAGGAAGGCGATGACTTGTGGTTCTCCTTCTCCACTCGGCTGAAAGATGTGCCGCTGAACACGTCGGACTGGCAGGTTCTGGCGCAGTGGAAGAACAGCGGTGAGGGCTCACCTCCGTTGCAGATTGCCTTGGAGAATGGCGACTTCACCATCTCCGGAGGTTGGGGCTGGCCGGGTACTGACAACCCCAGCACTCCTAAGATGTCGGGTCGTAATCTGGGGGCTGCTGCGAACGGTCAGTGGGATGACTGGCTGATCCACATCCGGTTTTCATCGGACCCCAGCAAGGGAACGGTGGATGTGTGGCGCAATGGCTCACAGTTGGTGTCGGACTGGCGCCCTGACGGTGGGACGCTCTACCCGGATCGGACCTCCTACGTCAAGGTGGGCTACTACCGATCCAGCGCCATCAACGTTGATTCGACCGTATTCCAGGACCAGTGGAAGATCGGAACCACCCGTAGCTCTGTCGGCGCCTAGTAACCGGCAACTCCGCCCCAGATGAAAAGCGAAGTATTTCGGTCGTAGGGTCAGACGGTGCGGATTCTTCTGTTGGCGCCATGGTTTTCGACACTCGCACGCCTGTGGAGCGTCGAATTCGAGGATGCGGGCCACCAAGTACTCCTCATCACCAAACCAACGCACTTTGAGTCTCAGGAACCCCTACCCAACGAAGTAGTGCTGCAGGAGCGGCCCGCATCCGCAGCGGGGCTCCCTGAATTCCTTCGGGTGCGAAGAATCGTGAGGGACTTCGATCCTGACGTGATCCTCACCGAGTCGACCCGGGACTACCGGCTGCTGGCGTTGGCTCGCGGCCGCCCCATGGTTCTCACCGTTCACGATGCGCGACCCCACGACGCGACTCATGTTGACCCGCTGCGAGCCCGAGCGCTGCGCAACTGGCAACGAAGCCATGCAGGCTCCATCGCGACCTTCAGCGAGTCGGTTGCTTCGTTGTTGTCTGAATCAGGGGCTACCCGGGTCCGAGTCGTCCCACTGATGAGCGAAATGCCTGATGCCTTGCGGCCAGCAACTGTTCCCGCGCAGGAGCGTCGGGACTTTCTTCTTGTCGGCCGCCTACGGCCATATAAGAACCTTGAAGTGGTGCTGGCCGGTTGGCGCAAGTTTCAACGGGAATCACCCCAATCGACCGATCGGCTGGTCGTGATGGGTCACGGCGAGGTAGATGAACCGATGCCCGCCAACGTCATTCACATTGATGGCTCCTACGCTTTCGCTGATGCGGCACCGCGGCTGGCCGCAGCCAAGGGCTCGGTCTGTCTCTACCGCAATGGATCTCAATCCGGTGCCCAGCTGTGGTCAATGCAGGTCGGCACCGCCGTGATCGCCAGCCGAGCCGGTGGGTTGCCGGAGTACCAACTACCCGATCTGCCGGTACTTGGTCCTGACGACGTAGCGGGGCTGCACCATCAGTTTCGATTATTGTCCGACCCAGAGGTAGCTGCCCGACTTGGTGAGAGAAGTTCCCGTTACTACCAGCAACACTTTAGTGCCCAGGCATCCGCTGCAGCTTTGACGGATGTCCTTGTCGAAGAAGCCCGGCGCTGGCGGCAGTAGTATTCAATGTGGCACCGAGGGTAGGTGAGGTGGGTGAGCAGTATTCTTGATCGACGCTTCCCTCCGGGGGCCGTAATCTCCGAAGTTGTCGCAGTGTTGGGCGCGGTGGCCGCTGTTACAGCCTTCGCGGCATTTCTGCTCCGCGGATCGATGCTGCCGCTGCTGGGTCTGCTCGGTCTTGTGTCGCTGGCGGTGGCGTGTTGGCGACCAGCATGGTTTGGTGCCGCGCTTCTCTTTGTGGGTTGTACCGTGCTGCCGGCCAAATGGGGCGCGGTGGCGGTGGGGCCGGTGAACGTGTCCGCTATGGAAGCGCTTTTGGGGATCGGTCTCGCGGCTGTTGTACTGCGGCATCTGACCCGTCACGGTGCGCCCGGTACCCCCGTTTTCGGTCGCCCAGTGGCCTTGTATGCCTACGCAGCGGTGGTTGGTGGTTTCGTAGGTATCAGCTTCGGTGAGGCGACCCAAGATGCGCTGACCGCAGTCAGAGCAGTACTGGTTATTACTGCTTTCTGGCTGTTCCGGGAGGGGTTTGTCGACCGACCTGAGGCATTTGGGCGCCTACTGGTGGCGGTCGCGGTGATAGGTGCGTCCCTGGCAGTGATGGGTGCAGTGTTGGGAATCAGTTGGGGAGATAGGGAACTCGACTACATCATCACCGGTGGACAACTGACCGAAACGACCCGGCTGGACCCTCCGGTCCTGAGGTTGGCCTCTTTGGTTATTCCCATGCTCGTAGTCGGTGTCGTCTTCGCTCGGCGGCTGCTGTGGCGTGCGGTGTTGTTTGTCCCGCTTATCGCGCTGGAGGTGTTGAGCTACACCCGCAGCGCGTGGGTGCCGTTGTTGATTGCCGTAATACTCGTGCCGGCTCTGGTTAGCACGAGGCCAAAATGGTTGGTGTTTAGTGAACGTTCGGTCTTGCTCGTCGCGGCGGGAGTGCTTCTGCTTCCCATGGCGCTATTTGGTGTTCTCGGGCAAAGTGCGCAATTGGCCGCTGAACGTTTGAGTACCACGGTTGAAGGCGAGACCCTGTCGGACGATAGTCTCGGCGATCGTCTCTACGAGCTTGAGAATGCTGTGCCGGCGATTATCGCGAGTCCGATTGTTGGTGTGGGGCTCAACAACCCCTATGGGGCAGTGAACGAGTCCTACAATCCCGAAACGAACACCACCACTAAAGAGCCCCGCCGCTGGATCCACAACACGTTCGTAGGGATCTGGCTGTGGTTGGGCCTGCTCGGCGTAGTCGCAACGGTGTGGCTCGCTGTCAGGATCTGGCGAACATGTCGACAGGCCTACGGGAAAGGACCGAGCGACCCTGACACGGCGCCCGACATGCGATTTGCTGTGGCAGCGGGTGCCGGCCTAGCGCTAATCGCTGTGCAGTCCACTTTCCAGACCAATCTGATGTATCCACCGGCTCTGCTTACCCTCGCGGCCGGATTGGCATATCTCGACGTCTGGCAAGGTGCTCGGGCCAGACGTAGCCCGAGCCGAGGCCAAGCGGTTACGCTAGCAGTGCCAGAACAACCCCCGCGGAGCAGGAGCGAGATCGGTGCAGCCTGAGGACTATTCGCGTGCGATCTATCGCAGCCGCTGGCTAATTCTGATCGTCACAGTGGCATTCGTCGCTGTCGGGGTCGCGGCTGGTGCGCTGAGGCAGGCCCAGTACACGTCCACGGCGCAGGTCCTGATCTCGGGTTCCACTGGCGGCAGCATCAACGACACCTACACCAACAACTTGGTAATCAGGCAGCAACTACCTTCCTACGTTGCGCTGGTGACTAGCAGTCAGGTGCTCGATCCAGCGAAGGCCGCCATTGGCGTCACTACTCCCAATTTGGACTTCATCGAGCAAATAGAAGCCGGTAATCCGTTGGAAACCAACTTGATCGACATCAGTTTCACAGCGGAAACTCCTGAAGAGGCACAGGCGGCGCTGCAGGCTATGACTGATCAGTTTGTGAAGATCATCGCCAGCAGTAGTGAGGACGGGGACAAAGAAGGACCAACAGTGGTCGCGACGATCACGGCCGAGCCAAATCTGCCGATCAGCCCATCCGGGCCTGGGTCGAGAGTCTTGATCCTGGGATCACTCTTGCTGGGTATCGTCGTTGGGTTGCTGCTTGCGCTACTGCGTGATCGCCTCGATTTGCGGCTCAGAAGCACTGCCGATCTAAGCGATCTTGATGTCGAAGTGTTGGGTCGCTCGCGGTCCTCCGGTGACGCGAAGGGCGAAAGCGCAGTCGACCCCGGAGTACAGCGGGCCGCGCTGACGGTCGCGCACAGTTGTTCCTCGGGCAGAAACCGAGTCGTGATTGCGGGACCGACGCAGCGGGACAGCTCGCCTGAACTGGTGGAGGGTTTAGCGCGGTCACTGGCGCAGTTGGGCTTCAGGACGCTACTTGTGGATCTTGTCGGAGCGAAGAACGGTGCTGAGGAGCCTAGTCGAACCGGTCAACCTGGAGCCGCTGGCGGCAGTTCCCAGTTGGCGACGGCCGTCCGCTCGCTGGCTAGCGGCGTTGATGTCATGGAGATTACCTGGAATGACAGTTCGTCTGCCACGAACTTCTTGAGCGGTCCTAGTCTCGGGCAGTTGTTGGAGCAGTCAGGAACGGACTACTCCCTGTTTTTGATTTGGGCTCATAGTGTTTTGGATGATGCAGATGCTTTGCTGCTCGGTGAATCTGCGGCTGGAGTGGTCCTGACCGTCGAGATTGGTCAGACGCTGCGCAGCGATCTCGCAGACGCCAAGCGAGCACTGGCTAGTACCGGAGTGGTAGTCCTCGGTGCGCTTGTCTCGGGGCAGTAGGTGTGTCTTGGTCACGGGTCGACGTGATGTCGCCTTCAGCTAGCTGCGACGGCGATAGCAACCCCGGGTCTAGTCACTAGACACTCAGATGAACTCATCATCGCTGATAGCTCGGGGATTCGTTGTACAGGCAACGGGTAAGGGAGCGTCGCTGCTCATCTCACTGGCGACGCTGACATTGACTACCCGGTATTTGGGTAGTTATGACTATGGACTACTCACCACCGCCGTGCTCTTTGCCGGACTGTTTGAGGCCTTCGCAGGCCTTGATGTGGCTACTGTTGTTGTTCGCCGAGTAACGCAGGGCCGCGGAAATCTGGAACGACTGGTCGGCCTTCAACTCGGTATCTCGCTGACACTGCTGTTGCCCATTTATGTGTGCATCTTGCTGGCGAGTTTGGTCGTGTATCCAGATGATCGCGAGATCCAAATCGGCGTAGCGATTTTGGCTGTCGGAGTCTTGCTCCGATTGGTGGCCCATTGCTATCGGCCGCCTTATCAGGTGGCAGTCAAGTTTGGTGGGATCACTGCTTCAGATTGGATTGGTCGGCTAGTCGCTCTGGGGCTCACTGCTGCTGTCGTGGTTTTTGACTGGGGTTTGACCGCCATCTTTGTCGTGCAGGTGTCCCCGTTTCTTGTTCAACTTGTCGTGCTCGTCTTCTACAGTCGGCGCTTTGGGCGATTCCGCCCAGCTTTCGCATGGCCGGAAGCCAAATCGCTGATCTGGGAGGCGTTGCCGCTGGCGGCGATCGCAGTGATTGGGATCGTCTACTACCGAATCGACGGCGTACTGCTATCAGTACTTACGTCACCAGACGAGGTCGGCGCCTACGGCTTGGCCTATCGTCTTGTCGCCAATGTTGGCATGGTTAGCACTCTGCTCGCTGTCACGGTTATGTCGACCCTCTCGCGCCGCTACTCGTCCGGACCCAAGGAGTTCGGAGCGGTAGTTGGTCGAACTCTTGACTTGGTGGTGGCGCTGGCGAGCCCGATCCTGCTAGGTGGCATAGTCTTCGCCGGTCCAGTCTTGGCGATCATTGCCCCGCAAGACCTTGCCGAGTCGGCTACTCGGCCAGCACAGTGGCTCTTGGCTGCAACCGCCATCAGTTTTGTCAACGAGATGGTGACCTATGTGTTGATCGTGGCTCACCGGCAACGGTCCTTGATCTACATCAGCGTGACCGTGCTGGCATTCAACATCGTGCTCAACCTGCTGTTGATCCCGGTACTTGCCGCCACCGGATCGGCTGTGGCACTGACCGTCACAGAGTTGGTGTCTGTGACGGTCGCTTTGGTCGTCACCAGCCGAGTCGCAGTATTCCGAAAACGTCGGCTGCTGTTTGTCGTTGTGCGAATTGCGATAGTCACGCTAGCTTCGCTCGCAGTCTGGATTGCAGCCGCATCGCTGGGCGCCTGGCCATCAGCCATCATCGCCGCTGGTGTCTTTACCGCACTGGCTTTGATCACGAGGGTCGTTTCTCCTAGGGAGTTGATCTCGGCGCTGCGCGGCTCGTCGGAAGACGAGAAAGATGACGCGGATCCAACCGTCCCCGACTCAGGCGAAAGCGATCACTGACGTGAGCGAAGCTTGGATCAGCCTCGCTCTGCCCGATTGACGGCCGAGATAATGGCCTTGAGTGACGAAGTCACTATCGACGGATCGATGCCTGCGCCCCACAGGACGCGCTCACCGATCGCGCACTCCAAATAGGATGCGGCGCTGGCGTCTCCGCCGGAGGACATGGCGTGTTCAGCGTAGTCGAGCACACGTACGTCTATCCCCAACGTACTCAGGCCGGCGCAGAAAGCGGCGATTGGTCCATTGCCTTCACCGGCAAGTTCTACCTCGATCCCACCGTCGGTAAGAATCGCATCAATAGAGGTATTCCCACCGACAGCAGACTCCTGTTGCACCGACAGTAGTTTGAAACGCCCCCAGGACTGCTCGCTGCCGGGCAGGTACTCATCGGAAAAGATGTTCCACATCTCGGCAGGGTCGATCTCTCCGCCCTCTTCGTCCGTATGTTGCTGGATGACTTGTGAGAATTCGATCTGAAGTCGCCGGGGTAGATCGAGGCGATGTTCGGTTCTCATGATGTAGGCAACGCCGCCCTTGCCGGACTGACTGTTGACTCGGATCACGGCCTCATAGGTCCGACCGACATCCTGCGGGTCGATGGGCAGGTATGGCACTTCCCAGCGAAACTCCTCTACCGCACTTCCAGCAGCGGCGGAATCCTCCTGCATCGCTTTCAAACCCTTGTTGATGGCGTCTTGATGGGAACCGCTGAAAGCGGTGTAGACCAAGTCGCCGCCGTAGGGATGGCGTTCAGCGACCGGAAGTTGATTGCAGTACTCCACGGTACGCCGGACACCGTCTATGTCAGAAAAGTCGATCTGGGGATCGATGCCTTGACTGAACAGATTCATGCCCAGTGTCACTAGGCAGACATTGCCGGTTCGCTCACCATTGCCGAAAAGGCAGCCTTCAATCCGATCTGCACCCGCCATGTACCCAAGTTCGGCGGCCGCCACTGCTGTGCCGCGATCATTGTGCGGGTGCAGGCTCAACACCAGTGAGTCCCGTCGAGACAAGTTACGGTGCATCCACTCAATGGAGTCAGCGTAGACATTGGGAGTAGCCATCTCGACCGTCGCCGGCAGATTGACGATCACGGGGCGGTCTGGTGTTGGTTGCCACACGTCGGTCACGGAATCGCAGATCTCTGCTGCAAAGTCCAACTCGGTGCCGGTGTAGGACTCCGGTGAGTATTCGAAGAAGATTTCACTGTCGTGATCCTCGGCGAACTTGGCGCACAACTGCGCCCCATGTACCGCCACATCGATGATTCCCGCTCGATCCAATCCAAAAACCACCCGCCGCTGGAGCGTGGAGGTTGAGTTATAGAGGTGGACGACCGCTTGCTTCGCGCCGCGGACAGATTCGAAGGTGCGCTCGATCAGATGTTCTCGAGACTGAGTGAGCACCTGAATCACCACGTCGTCGGGAATGAGATCTTCTTCAATTAGTTGGCGGACGAAATCGAAGTCGGTTTGGCTGGCGGACGGAAATCCGACCTCGATCTCCTTGTACCCCATCGATACCAGCAAATCGAACATGCGCCGTTTGCGGTCGGGTGTCATAGGGTCGATCAGCGCCTGATTGCCATCCCGCAGGTCGACTGCGCACCAGCGAGGCGCCTGCCGAATGGCGTTGCCGGGCCAGGTCCGGTCGGGGAGTTCGATGGGTCTAAACGCCCGGTATCGATCAAACGGCATGGGGGACGGTTGCTGTGGGTTCTGTTCGATCATGTGAAGTCCTTAGGGGAAAGCGGATAGGACCAGCAGCGAAAGCCACCGCGGTGGAGTGGCCAGTCTTATGAGGCTCCACCGCGGCTGCCAAGAAGCAGAACCGCGTCGAACATGTTCTCTAAGGTACCAGCGCGGGTGTACGGAGGTGAACCCCCAAGAAGGCATCGCTGCGCCGAGGTTTCTCATCTCGGCCTGGCGGGAAGTCCAGTGGTTGACGGCCTTCGGCGAAGTCCGGTCACTGCTAGGCGATTACTATATCTGTGTGCATTTTCAGGTGCTAGCAGGTGGCCCCGCGGAACTCGTAGTCATTCTTGACGAGGATCAGATCGTGGCGGCTGGTTTTGCTCCGGTCGAAAAACTCGCCGCCGCAGCGGGATTGCTGAGGCAGCCGCAGCGCGGTGAGGTGGCTGATGTAGCGAAGGCTTGGTCTGACTACCTTGCCGGAGATCTTGCCGCTCTCGCTCGGCCGCGAGTGCAGCAAAGCGGCTCTCCTGTTCAGGAACTCGTGTGGCAAGAGCTGCGGGAGATTCCTTCGGGGGAGGTTTGGGCGTACTCTGAGGTTGCCGCTCGGATCGGGCATCCTCGCGCGGCGCGCGCGGTGGGCGCGGCATGTGGGGCCAATCGAATTGCACCCTTCGTTCCCTGTCACCGTGTAGTTGCCGCAGACGGATCGTTGGGTGGCTACGGCTATGGAGTGCAGGTGAAGCAATGGTTGCTAGCGCACGAGGGTGCGGTGATGGCGAGCTGATGAAATCAGCATCACGAGCGTGACGTGACAACCACTGACTAAAAGGGGTTGAAGGTGGACGTAAATCCACCAGGCCAAGACGCCCCCCGGGGCAATCGGCAGGTCTGGATCGCTGCTGTTGCCTTCCTCGTCGCTGTGCTTGCGGGTGGGATGGCCGCCGCCTTGGCGCTCAACGGTTCGCCGGGTGCGAGTGCTCCCGTCGAACCCACTGCAGAGTCCAACGATCCGATCCTCTTCGCCGCCGACTTCGAGTCAGGCGACCTAGAGGCCTTGGGCGATACACCGTGGAACCACCGGCCAACGCCACCGACTATCGTGACCGGCGACGCTCGCCAAGGCCGCAGTTCGGCGGAGTATTACATTCCCGCCAATGGTGAGCGAAGCGAAAGTGCTCCACCCGGACTCCGGTTTCGGGAAGGGGACGTCGTTGTTTTTTCCTTCGCCACGCAACTTCGGAATATGTCGTTAGACACCGAGGATTGGCAGGTGCTCGTCCAATGGAAAGATGACGGGGATTCGTCGCCACCAGTGGCTCTGGTTGTTGAGAACGGTCGGTACGAGATCGGCGGGGGATGGGGCCGTTCAGGAACAGATCCACAATCTGCGGTCGAGTACGTTGATCTAGGTCCGGCGACCAACTACGAATGGGTCGACTGGGTCGTGCGAATCCAGTTTGCCAGTGATCCGCGACAAGGATCGCTTGATGTGTGGCGAGATGGCGTATCGGTCGTCACCGACTGGCATCCCGTCACCGGCACCCTCTATCCGGGTCTCGAGTCGTACCTCAAGTTTGGCTACTACCGCGATGCCGGCATTCAGACGCCAAGCAGCGTGCGTCACGACGACTGGGTGGTTTGGCGGCAGTAGTGGACCGCTAGTCGGTTCCGCTGCGCAGTCGCGCGGCCTCCGCCTGCAGGTAGGCGATTCGCTCCGTCACTGCTGGAACTTCGCTGAGTCCAACCTCGCCAAGTATTCGTTGCAGGCCATGGGCAAGGTCACACCGTTCAAGTCCCCGCAGTCGATGTTTGGTTCGCGCTGTCCGAATCGCCGCTGGATCATTGAGCAGTTCGGTGACTTGGGCAGGTACTTGACTTGAGTCGATGTCGAAGTCCACCAACCCGGGCAGATCGGCGAAGTCTTTCTGGAAGAACTCAGCCTCTCGGGGGAGTCGGCCAAGCATCAGGCATCCGGCCGCAAGTGCCTCATAAGAGCGCAACCCAACTTCGATTGCTCCTTCGATACGTTTCGGGTCATCGATACGGGCTGGATTAGTGATCCAAAAGTTGGAGTTCAGCAAGGTGTTGCCCAACGCGCGTCGGTGTTCGGCGAAGTTGGTGACATCACGCGGTGGTGTGGCGTCGTAGTTGTAGAAACGTTGGGTGCTCGCCCAGTCCAGCAAACTCTCGTGTTGGTGCGAAAGTTTCCTCCCTAGCCAAGTGATGTCAATCGGCCGCGGATCTGCCGACCAAGGCACCAGCGACTTGAGGTCGATACTGCTGGGAACTGCCCGGACTGGTACTTCGGTGGTTGCAGCGAGGAGTGATGCCGCTGATGGCAGCGTGGTGAATATGTGGGTGAAGACACCAGCAGCCTGCTGGTAAGCCTTGGGGTTAGCCCGGATATCGCTGGACCAAGATTCGTCCAAATACAGGATCCGACGTTTCGCAACCTGTGGTATCCGGTTCAGCAGTTCCATGAATCCGTCTCTAAAGGTGAAGACATCGTTGCTGAAGGCAATCAAAGTCTCGTAGCTATCCGGATTCAACTGTGGCGGGCGGACAACGGGAGTCCGAGTGCGAGCAAGTCCACGGCGCACCCTACGTCGGCTGATCAGCCGGGATGCCAGTCGGCTCGGAACGGGTGCGGGCACAACATCTGCAGCTAGAGCCGCGGCCGTGAAATCCTCCAAGGCGTATAGCTGGGTGAGCCATGGGCCCCGAGCGACGCTGCGCAGCGACAGGATAACCGTGGCGCCAGGTTGATTCATTTTAGCGAGCCTAGTCAGTTGACCCGGTCAAGGCCTAGTGCGGTGGCGCAGTCGCGCGCCACCTACCCTGGTGAATATGGCTGAGTCCTTTAACATCGCAGTTGTCCCCGGAGACGGGATTGGCATCGAAGTAGTAGCAGAAGGCCGCAAAGTGCTCGATGCGGTTTCTGATCGGTTTGATGTCACATTTAGGAACGAGACCTACGATCTTGGTGCCGCGCGCTACAACTCGTCCGGTGAAGCGCTACCGGACTCGGTGTTGGCAGAGCTGCGCGACCTGGATGCCATTTTGCTTGGAGCCGTTGGTGATCCTTCTGTTCCGCCTGGAGTCCTCGAGCGCGGACTGTTGCTACGGCTTCGGTTCGAGCTGGACCACCATGTGAACCTGCGGCCGGTCAAGCTCTACCCCGGCGTCGCTACACCTTTGGCTGGCAAGGGCTCAGAAGATATCGACTTCGTGGTCTGTCGAGAAGGGACGGAAGGTCCCTATGCGGGATCGGGAGGAAATCTGCGGGTCGGGACACCCCATGAAGTGGCTACCGAGGAGAGCATCAACACGGCCTATGGGATCGAGCGGATCGTCCGCGAGGCATTTTCCCGGGCCGAAGGTCGGGATCGTCAAGTAACCCTGATTCACAAGACCAATGTTTTGGTTCATGCGGGCATGCTGTGGAATCGGGTTTTCGATACGGTCGCGGCCGAATATCCCGCGGTGAGCACCGACTACCTCCACGTCGATGCGGCGGCCATGTTCTTCCTTACGCAGCCTGAACGCTTTGATGTTGTCGTTACCGATAACCTATTCGGGGACATTCTTACCGACATTGGTGCCGCTATTGCAGGAGGCATTGGACTCGCAGCAAGCGGAAATCTCGACCCGAGCCGGAACAATCCCAGCATGTTCGAGCCGGTACACGGCTCGGCTCCTGACATTGCGGGGCAAGGCAAAGCCGACCCCACCGCAACTGTCCTCAGCGTTGCCATGATGCTCGATCATCTCGGTCTGTCAGATGCTGCAACTGCGGTGGAAAAGGCAGTGTCGGAGGATTTGGCCAGCCGCGGTGCAGGCACCAGGAGCACGGCAATGATCGGCGATACCCTGGCCGAACGGGTTCGGAGCTCGTGATCGTTCTTGTGGCTGGCTAGTCGCTGCGCCACGCCGACTCGATGGCCTGTTCGTAGCCGTCGATCATCTGATCGACGGAGTACTTCTGGCCGCATTTCCAGCCGCGTTGCCCGAGTTCGAGCAACTGCTCGGGATTGGTGATAGCTCTTCGTAACGCCTCGCGCCAAGCGGATACCGATTGGTCGGCCATGAGGACACCACAGCCGCCGGACAGTATTTCGGGCACTGCTCCTACTCCTACTGCCATGGTCGCGGTTCCTGCCGACATGGCCTCTAGCAATACCATGGGCTGCGCCTCCGCCCGGCTAGGAAGCAGGAGGAGATCGGCTTCCTTCATGACGGCGATCGGCGTTTGGGTGGATCCGCGCAAGACAATGCGATCCGACAAGTGGGGCGGGATGCAACTGGCGAGCTGGCTCTCAAAATCTCCTTGACCATAGATATCAAACTCCCAGGAAAGTTCTTCAAGTTCAGTGAGCGCAGCAATGGCGACCTGGACTCCCTTTTCTTCGACTAGGCGTCCCACGAAGACGAGGCGAACTGGTCGGCCCGGGACCATCTGGCGGGCAGGTTGTTGAACCGATTCTCGGGCCACGCCGTTGGGTACGATGAGTGGCGCAGTTGACGAGAGCTTCTGATGGGCTGTTAGTTCACGCCAGTGTCCCTGCGAAAGGGCGATGACCCGATCACTGCGCCGGATCATCCATCCCAACCTGTGGCCGTAGTTTGGTCCATCACTTCGCGATGAGTGGCAAGCCACTAGCCACCGGCATCGATCTCGAAGGTTCAGATAGCGCCAGCGCAGCCCAACGGCACACTCGGTGTGAGTGGTGCCGGTGATGACCGTGACAGAGTCCTGACCACTATCGGGGGCGCGTGCTGAGCGCCATCCTTGTACCTCGAGGTTGACGCCATCGGCAAGTGAGTCAGCGAACATGCCCGGGTCCTGGATGACCAACATAGTGACCGAGTGCCCTCGAGCTGCGAGCCCATTGGCGAGCGCGATTCTTTGCTGTTCAGCTCCACCTAGGTTGAGTTGATTGGTGGTGATCACAATCTGCGCGGTCACGGTCGCCTTTCTTGCCGCAGAGTCCCTGCCGCCGAAACAGGCCAGAAGCAATATGCCAGCCAGTAAGCGACCCACTAGCGTGCAATGCAAAAGACAGTACCGGGGTCGGTGCCGGTATCTTAGTAGGCCACACTAAGCGCACACCACCGGTTCGGAGCCTGCCATGTCGATGTCGCACAGTGACACGCAGTTCCCGCTGCGCGCCAACCCCTCGCCGTTGCCCGCCAACGAGCGCGAGATGATCCTGCAGGACCCCGGGTTCGGCAACGTCTTCACCGATCACATGGTGCAAGCGCGATGGATTGCGGAGAAGGGATGGCATGATGCCGCCGTCGTTCCCTACGGCCCATTGAGCCTGGATCCGGCGACCAACTCGATTCACTACGGTCAGTCGATCTTTGAAGGGCTCAAGGCCTACCGGCACGCTGACGGCGCGATCTACACCTTCCGGCCGGAAGCGAATGCGCAGCGCTTTCAGCGCTCCGCTCGCCGTCTTGCCATGGCGGAGTTACCCGAGGAGCTGTTCTTGGAATCCGTCCGGGCGCTGATCGCCCAGGATGGGGATTGGGTACCGCAGGATCAAGAGAAGTCGCTCTACCTTCGGCCCTTCATGTTCTCCACCGAAGTGGGCCTTGGCGTGCGCCCCGCCGATGAATACCTGTACCTGCTGATCGCTTCACCGGCTGGCGCCTACTTCAAAGGTGGCCTGCAGCCGGTGACGGTGTGGCTGTCGGAGGACTATGTGCGGGCAGCACCGGGTGGTACCGGTGAGGCCAAGTGCGCGGGAAACTATGCGGCTTCGTTGATCGCGCAGGCAGAAGCCGCAGAACACGGCTGCGATCAGGTGGTGTGGCTGGACGCCAACGAGCACCGCTGGGTCGAAGAGATGGGCGGTATGAACCTCTACTTCGTCTTCGGCAGCGGCGAAAATGCCCGGCTGATGACGCCCTCGCTGACCGGTTCCCTGCTGCCGGGCATCACGCGGGATTCGCTGTTGCGGCTGGGCGCTGACCTTGGCTACCAGGTGGAAGAAGGCCGGATCAGCGTCGAGGAATGGCAGCAGGCCAACGAATCTGGCGAACTGACCGAAGTGTTTGCCTGCGGTACTGCAGCAGTCATCACTCCGGTCGGTCACGTCAAGAGCCGGAACGGGAACTGGACGGTCGGAGACGGCAACGCTGGGCCGATCACGTCCCGGCTGCGGCAGTCACTGCTGGACATTCAGACGGGTGCGGCACCGGACCCGTACGGCTGGTTGGAACGAGTCGGATAAGGCGACTCGTGAGCTCAGCGACCAGGTCATCACTCCACGCCATCTGTGAGTGGCTACTGGCCGGTCCGCAACACGCGCGCAGTGACACCGTCCGGCTGCGAGTGTCTGACGCCGGCTTCGCCACCTCGCGGGAGCCCGCGATAGAACTCACCGGGGTGGTTCTCACCGCCGAGGGCCGCACTGTCCCGGTAGTCGGCAGCATTAGCGAGATCGCCACTGCCGCCGGTTTGCCGTTGGGTCGTCCCGAGGTCGACTACCACGATCCGGTCCCCGCGAACCCAGATACGGTGCTGCAGCTCGACCCCGCGGAGCTCGCGTTGATCCATGCTGAGTACCTGATCGGATGCGATGCGCTTCGGCTCTTTCAACCAGGTGAGACACCCATCCTGTGGCCGGAACACTTGGACGTGGCGATTCGCTTTCGCGACATCAACTTTGGCGTTGCGCCGCCGGACTCGGCCATGCCGGAGGCCTACGCCTACGTTGGCCCCGACCAGGTCAATGCGGATCCGTTCTGGAATCTGCCGTTCGGTGCCGCACTACCGATACGGGAGTTGACGGGGTCGGATCATGGGGGCAAAACTGCCGCGGCAGTGGAGTTTTTTCAGCAGGGTCTCGCTCGGGCTACCGGCGACAGCCAACGGCGTGAGTAGCCCAGTTTCGCTACCTCGGTTGCCCTGATGCGGCGGAGAGTGTCACCATAGGCGGGTGACTGCGGTCATCATTATTATCTAGCGCGCGACAGGCCCACCTGCCGCGCGAACCCCCTACGCCCTAGGCGAGGGGGTTTTTCATTGATGACGGCCCAGAACAGGAAGATGAGGAGGACACCGATGGCGTCCCAGCTGACAGGCGCACCGGAACTGCCCAATAACGAGTTCCACGTCTTCGACACCACGCTGCGCGATGGTGCGCAGCGGGAAGGGATCTCCTTTTCGGTGCCGGACAAGCTCGCTGTTGCTCGGCTATTGGACGAGTACGGTGTTGGCTTCATCGAAGGTGGCTGGCCCGGAGCCATGCCGAAAGACACAGAGTTCTTCGCGCAAGCTCAGACTGAACTAAAACTGACTAACGCCCAGTTGGTGGCCTTCGGTGCCACTCGCAAGCCCGGAGTGGCCGCTGCGGACGACCCGCAGGTGGCTGCGTTGTTAGCCTCCCAGGCGCCGGTCATCACGCTGGTGGCTAAATCGGACGTTCGCCATGTCGACCTAGCGCTGCGCACCACCCTGGATGAGAACGTGGCCATGATTTCCGACACTGTCGCGTATCTCGTGGGCGAAGGGCGGCGGGTCTTTGTCGATATGGAGCACTTCTTTGACGGCTACGACCATGACGCGGACTATGGTGTCCGGTTGCTGGTGGCGGCCGCCGAGGCTGGTGCTTCGGTAGGGGTGTTATGCGACACCAACGGCGGAATGCTGCCATCGGGAATTTCCCGAGTGGTCACCGACGTTGCCGAGCGCAGCGGGGTGCGACTCGGGATCCACTGTCAAGACGACACCGGTTGTGCGGTCGCAAACACCATCGCCGCAGTGGAAGCTGGCGTTACTCATGTGCAAGGCACCGCTAATGGCTACGGGGAACGAACCGGCAATGCCGATATCTTCGCGGTCACTGCCAACCTAGAACTGAAGATGGGTATTCCAGTGCTGCCACCGGGCAATCTGGCCGAGACGGTGCGGGTGTCGCACGCTGTCGCTGACATTGCCAACCTTCCTCCAGACACTCACCAGCCCTATGCGGGCATCTCTTCCTTCGCTCACAAAGCAGGACTACATGCCAGCGCGCTCAAGGTGAACAACGATCTGTATAACCACATCGATCCAGACCTCGTTGGCAACGACATGAGAGTGCTGGTCACCGAAATGGCGGGCCGGGCCTCGGTGGAAATGAAGAGCAAAGAACTCGGCTTTGACCTTGCTGCCGATCGCGGTGCGCTCACCCGGCTCACGAATCGAGTGAAAGAACTAGAAGCGGGCGGCTGGTCCTTCGAGGCGGCCGATGCCTCATTTGAACTGATGCTGCGTGATGAGACCGGAGACCGCCCATCACCGCCTTATCTTTTGGAGTCGTGGCGAGCATTGGTGGAGCGCCGAGCCGATGGCCGGGTGGTGAGCGAGGCAACGGTCAAGATTGACATTGACGGTGAACGAGTGATTTCCACCGCGGAGGGAAACGGCCCGGTCAACGCTTTGGATAATGCACTACGCAAGGCGTTGCTAGGCGCGCACCCGGAACTGTCGGATATGAAGTTGGTGGACTACAAGGTTCGAATCTTGGACGGGGTGGAGGGCACCGACGCAGTGACCCGGGTGTTGATCAGCAGCACAGACAGTGCCGAGGAGTGGCAGACCGTGGGTGTCCACGAAAACGTCATAGAAGCCTCCTGGCTCGCACTCGACGACGCCTTGCGGTTTTG
The DNA here is from genome assembly GCA_022599915.1 of Actinomycetes bacterium. Lineage (NCBI taxonomy): Bacteria > Bacillati > Actinomycetota > Actinomycetes > Actinomycetes bacterium. The sequence continues at coordinate 124,146 of JAHZLH010000027.1, read as the reverse complement.
GTTCATCCGCCAGGGTGAGTGAACTAGCCAGCCTCAGTCGTCTCCGCTGTCGTCGATGCGCGAGTGCCGCCGAAGTCGTGACGCCGGGTCAGTTGCGTCCATTGGGTCAGTACGACGCCGAAGATGACAATCAGGCCGCCGACAATCTCATTCCACTCCAGTCGTTCGGCCAACAGCGTCACACCGATGGTGGTGGACACCACTGGGATCGCGTAAGTGACAGTCGCGGCAATAGTGGAACCCGCTTGTCGAATGACGTGCCACATCAGCACCATCGCCACACCGGTGCCGAGCACACCGAGTACTACGAGAGCCGCAGTTGCCGACCACGTGATGCCCCCGCGATCGGGCACTGGGTCTATCGGAAGCAAGAGCAGCGCCATTCCCGCGCCTGCCAGTAGTTGCACCGAGCTGAGCTGACTTCCCGACAGGCTGGAAGCGGACAGCTTCAAGCGGCTGAAGGAGGTAGCAAAGCCGTAGCACAGGCTGGCCCCGATCATCGCTGCAATACCAGCAGGGGTGGCGAAGCCCTCGTCAAATGCTTCCCACACACCGATCAGCACCGCGATGCCCGCGAAACCCACGACGAGTCCCACCGCCTGCGTTCGGTCAGGTCGTTCGGCAGGGATCAGCAGCGTAATGATGATGCCCGCGAACAGTGGTGTGGCCGCGTTGAGCAGCCCCGCCAGGATGGAGGTGATTTGTGTCTGGGCGAAGGAAATCAAGGTGAATGGCAGCGCGAGACCGAATACGCCAAGAATGATCAGGTGTCGTAACTCGGTGCGGTTGGGTCGCGGGGCGTTCTTCGTGACCAGCAAAATGGTCAGCAGAGTCAATCCACCTAGACCCATCCGGCCTGCGGTGATCTGCAGGGGAGTAAATGATTCCAGTGACAGTTGATTGAAGGCGAAACTCATACCCCACATGAGTGCCAGCGCCAGATAGGCGAGTACCCACGATCGGCCCGCCATCACACTTCACCACCGGCAGCGATTCGTTGCGCGTCTGATCGGTGGCAGCCAGATCGGCGCTGACGCTGCTGTGGAGATGACCGCACCCACCCAGTGTGATGCACCCCGGCCACGATTGGGGGAACCAGCCGAGTTACTAGCGAAACGTCCTGCCCCCTACTCTGGGAGGATCATGCTGATCACTCGATTCTCGCTGGAGAGCACGGTCGCCTACGGCGTCATTGAAGCTGCGGACGGGGCTGAATTCGATCCGGCCAGCGCCGTGGTTCGGCCGATGCGCGGACACCCTTACACAGATCCCGACTTGGTGGACCTGACGCTACCGCTGGCCACAGTGCGGCTGCTAGCCCCAGTCTTGCCCGCCAAAGTCATCGGCATTGGCAAGAACTACGCCGATCACGCCGCGGAAATGAAGTCAGAAGTTCCCGATGAGCCGCTAGCCTTCCTGAAACCCAGCACCAGCGTCATCGGACCCGACGAGAACATCAGACTGCCGGAGCAGTCGCAGCAGGTGGAATACGAAGGCGAGTTGGCGGTGGTGATCGGGCGGATGTGTCGGCACGTGGCGGCCGAGGACGCCGGCGACGTCATCCTCGGCTACACCTGCGGTAACGACGTCACCGCTCGTGACTTGCAGGCTCGTGACAACCAGTGGGCACGAGCCAAGGGCTTCGACACTTTTTGCCCGCTAGGACCGTGGATCCGCACCGACTTCGACCCGGCGACGGCGGAGATCATTACTTCGCTGAATGGTGACGAGGTTCAGCGAGGTTCCGGGGCGGACATGATGTTTTCGGTACCGGAACTCGTTGCGTGGGTGTCCTCAGTGATGACACTGCTACCCGGTGATGTGATTCTCACCGGGACCCCGGCAGGAGTGGGACCGCTGCGCGATGGTGACCGAGTGACGGTCGAGATTCCCGGAATCGGGACGTTGGGCAATGAGGTGAGTTTGAGTGACTAGCGCTACTGATCCGAGTGTGCGGGTGCGGTTTTGTCCGTCACCGACAGGTAACCCGCACGTGGGCATGTTGCGGACTGCACTGTTCAACTGGGCATTCGCTCGACACAACGATGGGACCTTCGTCTTTCGCATTGAAGACACCGATGCTGCCCGGGACTCCGAAGAGTCTTACCAGGCGCTGCTCGATGCACTGCGGTGGTTGGGTCTGGACTGGGACGAGGGCCCGGAAGTAGGCGGACCGTTGGGTCCGTATCGCCAATCGGAACGGCTTGATATCTACGCCGACGCCGCACAGCGGCTACAAGACGGTGGCTTCGCCTACCCCTGTTTCTGCACCCCGGCGGAGTTGGAACAGCGGCGGGAACAGGCCCGCGCTGAAGGGCGGCCACCAGGCTACGACGGTCACTGCCGGGATCTCACCGAGGAGCAGCGGCAGCGGTTCCGAGATGAGGACCGCTCAGCTGCGATTCGATTCCGGATGCCGGGCACCGATTTCGCCTTTGATGATCTGGTCCGTGGCCGGATAGAGGTGGCGGCGAGTGCGATTCCGGACTTCGTGTTGGTGCGCGGCAACGGTGATCCGCTCTACACCCTGGTGAACCCACTCGATGATGCATTGATGCAGATCACCCACGTCTTGCGCGGCGAGGACTTGCTCAGCTCCACCCCGCGACAGCTAGCGCTCTACGATGCACTGCGCGCGGTCGGGATCATCGACCGGCCCACTCCGCAGTTCGGGCATCTTCCGTATGTGATGGGGGAGGGAAATCGGAAACTGTCGAAGCGGGACCCAGAATCTTCGTTGAATATGTATCGCGAAGCTGGCTACTTACCGGAAGGGCTGGCCAACTATCTGGCGCTATTGGGCTGGTCAATCGGTGAGGATCGGGAGTTCTTCTCACGCGCGGAAATGGCCGAGAATTTCGACATCGCGCGGGTCAATCCCAACCCGGCGCGATTTGATCTGAAGAAGTGTACGGCGATCAACGGCGACTGGATGCGAGCGCTCTCCGAGGACGAGATTGTTGAGCGGTTGGTGCCGTTCCTGGCTACTGCCGGGCTGATCACTGATCCGCCGACTGAGGAGCAGCGGGCCACCCTCGCTGCTGTGGTGCCGCTGATTCACACCCGAATGGACACGTTGAACCAAGCCGAGGACATGGTGGCGTTCCTGTTTGTCGGTGACGACGATTTCAGCGTCGATCCGCAGGATGCCCAGAAGGTGCTCAAGCCAGATGCACTCTCGGTGCTCCAGGCCGCGCACGAGGCGTTGACAGCGTTGCCGGAGTGGGATCTAGCCAGCATTGAAGCCTCATTGCGGGAGGCCTTGATCGAGTCGCTGGGGTTGAAGCCCCGACTAGCCTTCGGTCCGGTGCGGGTGGCAGTCACCGGTCGGCGAGTGTCCCCGCCGCTATTCGAATCTTTGGAACTTCTGGGACGGGAGTCGTCACTGGTTCGGCTGCAGCGTGGTATCGAGACGTTGTCCTAATGGCCTATACTCAAGCGGGTTGGGCACTTGCGCACGACGCTGTTCGGGAGCCCGATCACACCCTTGGGGTATGGTGTAATTGGCAACACGGCTGATTCTGGTTCAGTTGTTCTAGGTTCGAGTCCTGGTACCCCAGCGATACCGATCAGGTGTCACGGCGCCCAAGCGCACCAGCGATGGGCAGCATGGCGTCTAATCGGCATCACCCCTGGCCCCGTTGTGTAGCGGCCTAGCACGCCGCCCTCTCAAGGCGGTAGCGCGGGTTCGAATCCCGTCGGGGCTACATCCGCGAGGGCGGTCTTTCCGAAGACCGCCCTCGTTGCATTTTCCGGTCACTGTGGTGGTCTACCGGTGATCTTGCGGAGCCACTCAATGTGGTCTGGGCGAGAACTGATCGCGCCTAGCTGTGGCGAACGGCGAGCCGTAGGCGTTACTTGCAACCGGGGACGGGGAACACCTTGCCGCGCTGAACTTCTAGGTGAATGTGTGGGTGGTTCCCAGGAACGAAGTCGTCGTATTGGGCGCGAGAGTTGGCGAAATGCCGCACCCGGGCCAAGACCGTCTCCCCGGCGACCACTTTGTCGCCCCGCTTTACTCGAGGACGATCCACATGGAAGATGACGACACGCAAGTCCGGTCGGCCTTGGGGTCGCAGGATGATGCGGGTATCCGGGCGGCGGCAATAGAGCCGGTAGTCAGTGGTGGCCACCACCTTTCCGGAGACGGGTGATGCGACCTTGGTGCCCTTGCGTAGGACGACATCAGTGGCGGTCGTCGACCCGGTCCCTCGCCCCCGTGAGGGCAGCACGAAGTATTTCGGCCCCGGAGTCCGCTTGGGTGCCCGGAAGTTTGGATGACCGACAAACTTTGCTCGACCGCGTGGCCGCAGTGGCAGCGCCTCGGAAAACATTGACTCGTGGTAGGTATAGCGCACAACTTTGTCGGCCAGTGGCAGCAGCGGTAGCCCGGCGGTCTTCGCGAATGGCTCGGGTGGAAGTTCAGCCGCAGCTGCGGCAGCCACAGCTGGCTGGGTGAGTGGGGTCAGATTGATCACCACGGCCGGAGTTGCCGTGGCGGCGGCGGTGGTCATTGATCCCCCAGCAAGCAGCGATGCCGTTGCTGCGGCAGCAACAACTGCGTTCCCTAGTCCACCCACCGGCTGCTCCCTCGTGCCCAACTGCCCGACCGGTTTATGTTAACGCTGAGAAGTTTGCTGATCGACCAAGTTGCCGCAAAACCACGAATGGCGGGGACACCTGTTGAGGTGTCCCCGCCATTGAGTTGCGGAACTAGTGCCTAGCCCCAGATATCGGTGGAGTTGTCGAATACCAGCGAGGAGCTCGTGATGAGTTGACCGTCAGCATTGAACACCTGTCCATCTGACACGATCCCGCCATAGTTACCCTTTGAGGTGTTCTGGGTGATGGCACCGTCGTTCAGGTAAACCGTTCCCTTGTTGTCGATGCCGCCGCCAGCGATGTTGGCAGTGTTCTTGTCGATCCGGCCACCGTTCAGAGTGAAGGTTGCGCCCGCTTTGTTGTAGACGCCAGCACCTTGATCAGCTTCATTACCCCAGATGTAGGCATCGTTGACGACTACAGTGCCGAGGTTCCAGATGCCGCCACCCTGGCCGGCGTAGCCACCGGTGATGTTGATGCCATCATCCAAAGTCAGCGTGACGCCCTTGTGCACTGAAATCACGTTATCGGTGCCGTCGGACTGAATGGTGCCACCAGCCAAGGTGAGGTTCTTGCCGATCACCACACCGGCGTCCCAGCCGCTGGCGTCCGTAGTGGTAGTTACGTTGTACGTGCCATTCAGGTACAAAGTGGCCCCGTCCGGCGCAGTGTTAATCGCGTCCAACAATGCCTGGGTATCTCCAGCGGTGACGTAGATCTGGCTGTTATCGGGTGGAGTCGGGCTGGCAACACTAACTCCGATCTCCTCACTGAAGTGGCGTCCCTGAGATTTAGCGCGAAGTGTGAAGTCACCGTCATGACGGAAAGCTTTCTTGGCCACAAAATGACCATTCCGCTTGGTAAAGGTCTTGCTGACCTTCTTCCAGTTTCCGCTGTCCAGCTGCTTCTGAATGACCACGCGAGTGTGCCGGTGGTGGTTGTGGGCTACCCGGCCACGCAGTTTGATGGTTTGGCCAGGCGTGGAATTCTCCTTGTTTGCGTGGAAATTCACGACGCGTGATTTCTGGTACGTCTTGCCCGCCACTGCGGCGGACACTGAGCTGTCTCCGACAGCGGCCGTTGAACTATCAGCGGCCATGGCTGGTACGGCCGTTCCCACCAATCCGGCGAGGAGTAGGCCGCTCATACCGGTGGCCATCACTGTGCTTGTCTTCATTGTTCTTTCCCTCCAGGAAATAACGCGAGACATCGGCAAACAGACGGACAGCCCAGCAACGCTGCTGCTTGGCTCACCACCTACCTATGTCGGTGTCTCCTGGTCTCGGACTTTCCGAGGCCTACGAGTTCGATTTCTGTTGAACCCGTGGCAGGTATCGCCACAGTCGCCCGACGCTAAACCTGCTCTGCTGTGAGGCTCCTCACAGCCAGGATTGGTGGGGTTAGCGTGCATGTCGAAGGGCGCAGCACCGCGCGGTGATTTGTCGTTAGTGGGCGGTGGCTCGTGTGCACCGGGCAGGATTACGGAGCGAGCGCAATCACGATTAATGTGACCGCCGTGCAGACTTCGACGCCGGCACCGATGGTGTCGCCGGTGATGCCGCCAAAGCGATGTGCCCACCATCGCTGCAGCAACCCGGTGACGATCAGCCCAGCAGGAATAGCTGCCAACGCCAGGATCAGTGAAATCCGGGATGGATCGTGGTTGACGAACATGAGGCCAAGCGGAATCAGCAGCGACAGTATCGTCACGATGGTGGCCTGAACCGCATTCGTCGAGCGAGCGACCCAGGAGCCTTGACCGTCAGGACGCGCCGCAGGAAGTCGACAAGCCCAAACAGCCGCTAACCGACCCGCGACAACTGCGGTCACGATTGCGACGGCCCCGTGGCCGTAGTCGAGGGCAACTGCCAGTGCCAGGACCTGAATCAGCAGCACCATCACAACCGCCACCACACCGAGGGGTCCCACATCGGACCGCCGCATCACTTGCAGTGCCCCGGCTCGATCCTTGTGGCAGGCCATAGCGTCGACGGTGTCGGCGAGACCGTCTAGGTGTAGGCCGCCGGTGATGAGTACTAACAACCCGATGGTCAGTAACGCCGCCAGGCTGTTGCCGGGGACATGCTCGGTGCCGCCGTGCAGCCACTTGGCTCCTTCGCGGATCAGGAACAGTGCGGCGGCTAGTGCCAAGCCAATCAGTAAGCCGACCAAGGGAGCCAGCAGGATCATGCCGCGGATTTGCCGGGGTGTCGGCCGGAACTCGCCACGAGGCGCCACGGGAAGAATAGTGAACATGCCTAGCGACAATCGCAGCGTCTGAGTCATGGCAGGTCCTCCGGATCGACCTCCCCGGGCGGGGGCGCGGAGCCATCATCAACCCCGGCTTGATCGAAGGTAGCCATCTCACTGGCGGTTGCAAGTGCAGCCTGCAGAATGGGCAGCGCGGTCAGGGCGCCCGATCCCTCGCCGAGGCGCATAGACAGCGTGAGCAGCGGCTCGAGATCCAGGTGATCTAGGCAGATGACATGAGCCGGTTCAGCCGACTGGTGTCCAGCCAACCACCACCGGCGGGCGCCGTGGTCAATCCGCTCCGCCAGCAAAGCGGCGGCTCCCACCACCACACCGTCCAATAGCGCCGGTACGCCGCGCTGGGCTGCCCGGCCGAGGAAACCCGCCATGGCGCCCAGGTCAGCGCCACCGACGGTCGCCAGCAACGCCACCGGGTCGGGGCGCCAATCTCGGGCACGCCACAAGCCGTCGCGGATCGCGGCCACTTTTCGCATCCAGGTCTCGTCATCGATTCCGGTGCCGCGGCCACAGACCGAGACTGGGTCGGATCCGGTAATACCTGCGATGAGTGCAGCGGCGGGGGTGGTGTTCCCGATACCCATATCGCCGGCGATGAGCAGATCCGCGCCGGAGTCGATTTCCTCATCTGCGATGTTGCGCCCAAGTTCTAGCGCGGCCTCGGCTTCTTCTCGGGTCAGCGCATCCTCGCGATCCAGCGGGCCGCTACTCCGGCGGATCCGGTGTTTGGCTACGTCGGTCGGGACGGGCAGACCCTCGTAGTCAGAATCCACAGCCGCGTCGATCACCCGCACGGTGGCTCCGTTGCGTTCCGCTAGTACGTTCGCGGCAGCGCCGCCGTTGTGAAAGTTGGCCACCATTTGTGCGGTGACTTCGCTGGGGAAAGCAGAGGTGCCAGCGGCGCGAGCAACACCGTGGTCGCCAGCGAAGATGACGAGACGAACCTGCTGAAATGGCAGTGGTGGTGTGCGTTCTTGTACTCCGGCAGCCCAGACCGCCAGCTGTTCCAGTCTCCCTAGTGAGCCCGGAGGTTTGGTGAGTCGGTCGAGGTAACTCTCGGTCTCAGTCCGTTGCTCAGCATCGGGACCGGGTAGTTGTGGGGTAATCACGCCGATCCTCCGATTGGCTTGACCGGCACGATACAACCGGCGACGACTAGGTTTACTTCATCGCAAGCGGCAGCCACTCGCGTGTTGCAGCGACCGAGCAGATCGCGGAAGACACGGCCTGAGACGGTGTCTGGCACGATGCCACTGCCCACCTCGTTGCTGACTAGGACAACGCCGCCAGCAGCGGCGACAATTGCCTCGGTGAGGTCACTGATTGCCTGGTTGGCGGTGGCGAGGGCCGCTGACTCGGTTGGCATTGACCAGGCGTTGAGGTCATCGAGCATTCCGCTCAACCACAGGGTGAGGCAGTCAATAAGGACTGGCTGTTCTGGTGTTGCTGTCGCAACTAGTTGCGGGAGATCGCGAGTTTCTTCCGTGCGCCAATGCTCCGGCCGACGTGCTCGGTGCAGCGTAATCCGGTCCTGCCACTCAGGATCAGCAGGATCCGACGATGAGGTAGCGACGTAGGTGGTCGGCAACTCGGCAACGCGTGCTTCGGCTGCGGTGCTCTTGCCCGATCGTGCCCCACCGAGGTAGAGCACTCTGGCGGTCAGCGTCATGGCACCAGCAGTTCAGCGATCTGTACCGCGTTGAGCGCTGCTCCCTTGCGTAGGTTGTCATTACTGAGGAAGAGCGCCAGACCATGACCGTCGGGAACGGACTGATCCACCCGGATACGACCCACGTAACTCGGGTCGCGACCAGCTGCTGCCAGTGGGTTGGGTACCTCGGCTAGTTCCACTCCGGGTGCCGCGGCCAGCAGTTCGGTGGCCCGCTCCGGATCGAGCGGCTGGGCGAACTCGGCGTTGATGCTGAGTGAGTGACCAGTGAATACCGGAATACGCACGCAGGTTCCGCTGACCGCCAGGTCAGGGATGTCTAGGATCTTGCGGCTCTCGTTGCGCAGTTTTTGTTCCTCGTCTGTTTCGCCGCTGTCGTCATCGACTAGGTTGCCTGCCATCGGCAGCGCGTTGAATGCGATGGGTGCCACGTAGACCTCTGGGTCGGGCAGGGTGAGGTCGTGTGGCGCGTGGGTGAGCGCGTGGGACTCGCTGCTGAGTTTCTCGGTCTGATCAGCCAGTTCCTGCACGCCGGCTAGCCCACTTCCGCTGACAGCTTGGTAAGTGCTCACCACAAGTCGACGTAATCCGGCCGCATCGTGTAGTGGCTTCAACACCGGCATGGCAGCCATCGTGGTGCAGTTCGGGTTAGCGATGATGCCTTTGCTCGCTTGTCTCGCCTGCTCCGGATTCACCTCGGCGACGACCAGCGGAACATCAGGGTCCAGTCGCCACGCGCTGGAGTTGTCGATAACGGTGGCGCCTTTTTCGGCAAATATTGGTGCCAGCCGTTGCGAAGTGCTGCCGCCGGCGGAGAACAACACGATGTCCAAACCGGTGGGATCCGCAACTGCGGCATCTTCGATGGTGATGCTGTCGTCCCGCCAGGCTACTGTTCGACCCGCCGACCGCGCAGAGGCGAACAATCGTAGTTCAGTGACCGGGAACTTCCGTTCGGCCAAGATTTCCCGCATAACGGTTCCGACCTGTCCGGTTGCTCCGACTACTCCAATTCTCATGTGGTCCAGAGTATCTGCCGGCGCTGCCGCCATCCCCAGGGTTATTGCGGTTTCGGTAATGAGTGGATTGTGGGCTATTCTCTTGGCAATCGGACATTTTCGATGTTCAGGGGAAGCCGGTGAAAATCCGGCGCTGACCCGCAACCGTAACCCGCGAGGGAAGCCGGAGCACCTGACGAAGATGAACGGCTTCAACCGTCGAGGCACGCGGAGTGGAGTCCGGATCCCGGATCCCCAAGCTGCTGCAGTTGCAGTGCCGCTTAGCTGGCCTCGAGACCCTGGGAGGGATCATGATTCGACGTTCACTGGTGGCTGCTGCCGCCGTACTAGCGCTGGGAACTGGGGCGTTAATGCCCGCGGCCTCCGCCGTTCCTACTGCCGAAGAGGATGACGCTGGCCGCTTCGGTGTGCAGGATCCGTCCTTCGACGGCGTGTACCGCCAGGGGCTGGCGATATCCGGCATGGTTGCGGTAGACCGCAAGGTGCCGGATTCCTCGGTGACGTGGCTGAGCAATCAGCAATGCGGTGACGGTTCCTTCCAGGCATATCGGAATGACCTCTTGGCTGCTTGTGACCCGGGTGATCCGGAGGCTTTTACCGGACCGGATACTAACTCCACCGCGATGGCGGCCATGGCGCTGGCAGTGGTCGGTAAGAGTAAGCCGAGCAAGCGTGCGGTTGCCTGGCTTCGAGAGGTGCAAAACCCTGATGGTGGTTTCCCTTACATCGGTGGTGGTCTCAGCGACGCCAACAGCACCGGCCTGGCCCTGGCTGCCATTCGCGGTTCGCGGGTTTCCGACAACAATAAGCAGGCTCTGAAGCAGGGCAAGAAGTTCCTCAAGAAGACGCAGTTGCGCTGCGAGGCAGGAAAGAGTGCCCGGGGGCAGCTGTCCTATCAGAAGAGCCCGAAGAGTGCCAACCTGCTCGCGTCCGCTCAGGGTGCGTTGGGACTGCTGACACAGTTGCCAGTGGCTGCGACTGCACAGGCCAGCGATGGCGGTGCGATCAAGTGCGGCGAGGAGGCCAGCAAGCCTAAACTCGTGGGCGGCCTGTTGGCATCGCTGAAGAAGCAGTTGAAGAAGAACGACGGAATGCTGCCCAGCAGTTTCGGTGACGGGGTCGACTCTTCGGCCACTGCCTATGCGCTGTTGGCGTTTAAGTCTTCCGATCGGTATGGCAAGCAGGTGAAGGCTGCCCTGGCTGCGTTGCAGGATGAGGCACCCGTCTACACCGAAACCGATGGTCAGCCGGATGCCGGTGCGCTGGGAACGCTGTTGCTGGTGGCTGGTGCGACCAATGAAAACCCCAAGAAGTTCGGTGGTGTGAATCTGGTGAAACAGTTGAAGGCTTCGCTGCAGTGACCCGGGCTCGTGCGCTAGCGGTTGCCGTTGCGATGCTGCTGATGGGCGGCATCCTCGGCACTGCCAGCGCGCAGGCAACGAACTACCGCTATTGGACCTACTGGAGTGGTGCCGGGCAGGCGTGGACATTTTCGCCGGTGGGCCCGTCTTCTGCCGTCCCGGCTGACGGTGCGGTGGAAGGGTGGCGGTTCGCCGTGAGTGCTGGGGTTGGTGGTCAGGGCGCGGAACCCACCATCGCACCTGCGGTCGCGTTCCAGCAGTTCTGTGCTGACGTTCCCGCTGCCAGTGGGATGAAGCGAGTTGCGGTCGTCATTGACTACGGAGGAGCCGGCGACGCGCCCGCTGGGCAAAATCCGTCAGCTGCAACCGGTGGATGTGCACAACTACCCGAGAACAACACCGGCGGTCAGGTGCTGCAACAGGTGAGTGAAATCCGAGTTGAGGGCGGTCTGATCTGCGCCATCAACGGCTATCCGCAGGGCGAGTGCGCTCCCGCGGTCAGTGACCAACCATCAGCCACCACTTCACCGAAGGGTGCGGCACCGGCGACCTCACCAACCGATCCGACTGGTTCGAAAGACAAGAAGAAAGAGCGAACGGACAAGCAACAGAACGAGAAGTCCGGCGGTGCCGATAGCCCCAACGCCACCCCGACTCTTAGCGGTCCGAAGCAGACGCCGTCGGGATCGGTTGCCTCGACTGCTCCGTCCCCATCAGCTAGTAAGGGCAAGAAGTCGTCGCGACCAACGGCTAGCGACAATGACAAGCGCTCACCGAGTTCCACGCCTGACTCCAGTGAGACTGGGGCAGCGTCGCCGAATACTTCCCCGCCAGCAGACATCGAATCGAACGCTGCTGCGGTGCAAACCGGTCAGGTCAGCCGATCAACTGGGCCGTCGCCACTTGCGGTGATCGCGCTGGTGCTGGTGGCGGGATTAGCGGGATGGTTCCTACTGCGCTATCGCCGTCGTTCCTCGTAGTTGTGGGGCGCCACCTGGCAGGCTGACTGACGGTGCCGTCTGTGGCGTGAGTCCATTGCTGAACTATTGCTCGAACAGCGACATCGGCCCGTAGACCTCGCGAGTGTCCTCTAGCAGCGTCACTGACGAAACCCCTTGTTCTCGCAGTTCCCGCCAGGTTTCCCCCAGCCAACTCTCAGCATCCGACTGATTCGGAAAATCCAGGTCGCCAGCCGCAGGTGTCATTGCCTTGCCCTCTGCCGACAGATACTGCCATGTCCAAGCCATGAGACGAGCCTAGCGCCCAGCCTCGCCCGTGACTGCCAGTATTTGGCACAGCCGTCGAAAGTGGTACTGCCACGGCCGAGGGTTCGCCAGTCGAGCGGCACCACTCGTGTCTGTCCGACGGATCGTCGGGCGTCAGGTGCGCGAGTTTTGCTCTGCAACGGCCGCAATATCAAGCAGGTCCTGTTGCATGGCTTTTCGATTGACCCCGGCGAACAGTCGGCCGACGAGGTTGACCAGGAGTTTGTTGACGGTCCCTTGCGCCTCGCCGCGGAACCTCATCGTCAACATGCTGCCGGAACCGCTAGCGGCCACTGTGACCGTGGAGTAGTAGTTCGCGCCGCGGCTGATGGACTCCACGTCGTAGGAATGTCCTTCCTCAACTGCGACGACGGTCATGAGTTCGGTGACCTCCTTGCCGAACATTCGGCGAGTCTCGCGCCAGCTGAAACCGGCAACGAAATCGGAACCAGTATCCACCCGCTCGATATGAGTTATGCCGGAGATGAACTCGGCCGCATGCTCCACGTCGGTGACGACCCGCCACACCGTTTCGGCTGGGGCATCGACCTGCTGCTGAACGACCATTTCATTCATGTGGGCTCCTGCAAAGTGGCTTCTAGCTATTGACTAAGTTAGCCGGTTACCCGCTCGCTTCGCCGCCGGAACGAGGCGGGAAGTTCGGTCAGCCGGAGTGTTTGGGCTCCCCTAGGGCCGTTGCTCGGGAGAGCGGGTGAGGCCGGTGTCGGTGATGATGGCGTCTGCGAGCAAATCGTCGATGGCCTTCAACAGTTGCTCATCCAGTTGCACGCCGACCGCCCGAATGTTCTCGTGCACCTGTTCCGGGCGACTAGCACCAATGATGGCCGCAGATACCCCGGGTTGGTTGAGCACCCAGGCAAGCGCCAGTTGCGGCAGCGAGAGATCGGTCTGCTTGGCCAAGTCACCGAGTTGTTGCACCCGCTCCAGCAGCCCTGGCTGGTCCAGCCAACGCTTGATGAAGTAGGAGCCCTCTTTGGACTGCGCCCGGGAATCTTTCGGTGGCTCGACGCCAGGGCGGTACTTGCCGGTCAGCACGCCTTGCGCCAGCGGGGACCACACGATTTGCCCGATGCCGTTTTCCTCGCAAACCGGGACGACGTCGGACTCAATCACCCGCCACAACATGGAGTACTGCGGCTGATTGGACACGATCCGATCTAGGCCGAGATCGTCGGCGATCCGGAGCGCCGCTCGAATCTGGCCGGCGGTCCATTCTGAGACGCCAATGTACATAACTTTGCCCGACCGCACTAAGTCGTTGAAGGCGCGCATGGTCTCTTCCAGCGGGGTTGCGACATCGAAGCGGTGGGCTTGATAAAGGTCGATGTAGTCGGTGCCGAGGCGCTGCAGCGAGCCTTCGCAGGACCGGAGGATGTGCTTGCGAGACAGTCCGACATCATTGGGACCAGGGCCAGTCGGCCAGTACACCTTGGTACAGATCTCCAAACCATCACGTCGCTGCTCTTTGAGGGCATGGCCGAGAACTTCTTCGGCGCGGGTGCCGGCGTAGACGTCAGCAGTGTCGAAGGTGGTAATACCCGCGTCCAATGCGGCATGTACACATGCCTCAGCCTGTTTCTGTTCGATTTGGGAGGCATGCGTGATCCAGTTACCGTAGGCCAGCTCACTGACCTTGAGACCAGAACTTCCTAAATGACGGTGCTCCATGGCGTTCCTCCTCGCCTCGTGCCGCCGTCACTACTCAGCGGCTAACTTTGTGGCTCTTTCGGCTTCTTCGGCTTCACCGGCTTACCCCCGGGCCGTAGTCGGGGCGGGGGAATACGAAGGCGACGAATCTGAAGCAGCCGCATCGCAGCGTATAGCTTGCAGCCCTTGCGGTCGGCGGGATCGGGGAACTCTGCCTTCAGCCGACGGCTGAAGGCGATCAAGAACCAGGTGACGTCCAACACGACCAAGCCGGCGACCAAGAACCACAGCAGCGACACAATGTTCTTCGCCTGTGGGCTCTGCACGAAGCCGGCAAGCAGGATTCCGACCGCGATGAACAGGAAATACTCGCTGAGTCGCCGGCGGCTGTCCACGTAGTCGCGGGTGTATGCCTTGCCAGGGCCCTGATCTCGGGCCGGAAAATACCGCTCGTCGCCAGCCATCATTCCTTGACGAGCGGTCATCCGTTCTTCCCGCTCGCGAGCCTTCATTTCCTTCTTGGCGGCCTTGTTGTCGGCAGACGCTTTCAGGCGGGTTTTCCGGTTGGCCTCGGCCTCTTTCCGGCTAGGCGTAGGGCGTCCCTTTTTTGCTTGCGCGGGGCTACGGTTGGTGTCTTCCTCGGTGGGAGCCGAGGGTGCGACTTCACTTTCGGGTTGGCTGCGACGTCCGAACATGTAGATAAGGATAACCTTGGGGGACAGGCGCACGAACCGGTCGATGCAAAGTCGAACGGGCCGGACCGATGGAAGGAACGAGATGGGCCTCTGGCAGCGATTCAAACTGGTCTTCAAATCCAAAGCAAACAAGGCCTTAGACAAGGCGGAAGACCCCCGCGAGACTTTGGACTACTCATATGAGAAGCAGTTGGAGTTACTGCAGAAGGTCCGCCGTGGTGTTGCTGACGTAGCGACTTCCCGCAAGCGGGTGGAGCTGCAGATCCAGGGACTGCAAAAGCAAGCAGACAAACTGACGGCTCAAGCCAAGGCCGCGTTGTCAGGTGGTCGCGAGGACTTGGCCCGTGAGGCCTTGACCCGCCGCAGCGGGTTGAGCACTCAGTTGGAGGACCTGCAAGCGCAACTGGCCCAGTTACTGGGTCAGGAGGAAAAGATGATCGACGCAGCACAGCGGTTGCAGGCGAAGATCGACTCCTTCCGTACTCGCAAAGAAACCATCAAAGCGCAGTACTCGGCCGCTGAGGCACAGACCAAGATCAACGAGGCATTTGCCGGGGTATCCGATGAACTGTCCGACGTCGGTCTCGCTATCCAGCGGGCTGAGGAAAAGACTCAGGGAATGCAGGCGCGGGCAGGTGCCATTGACGAGTTAGTCGCCTCTGGGGCGCTGGAGGACCTCACCGGGACCAGCAAGGACAGCCTGACCCGGGAACTCGAAGCGATGGCATCGGAGAATCAGGTCGAAGACGAACTCGCATCTTTGCGTGCTGAGATCGGCGGTACGGCTACCCCCGACGCCATTGAGTCCGGTGGCACCGAGTCCAAGCGGCAGGGACAGCCTGCCGACGAGGCGGATACTCCGCCCGCCAGCAGCTAATCCTGACGGTAACTCAATGAGGTAACCCGATCTGGGTGACTGCTCGCCAGTTTGCGCCCTGAGCGGACGCGGCAGGTGGCGAGTCACTACGTGTTGCACAATTACAGCGTGGCTAAGACCAGATACGTCAACGATCCCGGACTGACCAGACGGATGTTCAGCACCATGGGTGGCTTGATGCTGCTGTATGTGGTCTTGATGGTTGCACTGATCGCTCTCGGCTTCGGGGCCATCTTCGTGCTGGTCATCGCTGGCGGGATGTTGTGGGCGCAGTGGTACTTCTCGGATTCTATGGCGCTGCGTTCGATGGGGGCGCGTGAAGTCTCCCCGGAAAACGCCCCGCAGTTGCACGGCATGGTGGATCGGCTCTGCGCCCTGGCAGATATGCCCAAACCGCGGGTAGCTATCGCAGACACCGACGTGCCCAACGCGTTCGCCACCGGGCGGTCGCCCAAGCGAGCCGTGGTGTGTGTCACCACCGGGCTGCTGCGCCGAGTCGATCGTGATGAACTTGAGGGAGTGCTCAGCCACGAGTTGTCTCATGTGGCGCACCGCGATGTCACGGTGATGACAGTTGCGTCCTTTTCGGCGATCCTGGCTGGTCTGCTCATCCGCTCGGCGATGTGGGGCAGTTTGATGCGGGATCGGCGCGACAACAACACGGCGCTGGTGTTCCTTGCGGTCATGCTGGTGTCTGCGCTGGTCTACGTGATTTCCTACATCCTCACGGCTGCGCTATCCCGCTATCGAGAACTGTCTGCGGACCGTTCTGGTGCGATGCTCACCGGCAATCCAGACGGGCTGGCTTCGGCACTGCAAAAGATCAGTGGCGATATGGCCCAGATCCCCACCCGCGATTTGCGAGAGATGGACGCGGTTTCATCCATGGCGTTCTTCCCGGCCATCGGTCGTGGCGGTGGGGTGGATCTGGCTAAGGTCTTCGCCAGTCACCCACCGCTCGAAAAGCGGCTGGAAAACTTGGCGAAAGTCGCCGCCGAACTCGGCCAATAGGGAAGCAAACATGGGTTTCTTTGACAGCATCATGGGGCGAAAAAAGCCGCCGCGCGCAGATCTGGACCAGTTGTTCGGGCTACCTAGCGCTGCGATCACCTTGCAAGCGGCGCTGGACTATCAGCCAGCCGGCATTGGTTCAGTAGCCTTCCGGGCACCGCAAGGAAAAGCTTTCGCTGATGTGCAGCAAGAGGTTCAAGATCTGCTGGACGCCGACGGCGGACCGAAAATTAAATCCCAGGTAGATGACTTCGGCTACACCTGGTTGGTTGTTCGTGGCGAGCCATCAGACATTGCGGGGCTGGTCACCGACCTGCACGCGATCAACGCCACGCTGCAAGATCATGGTTTTGGCTCGACGCTGTTGTGCTCGCTGGTCGTTTTCCGCGGTCCGGCGGGGGAGAAGTTGGGCATGGTCTACCTGTTCAAGCAGGGAACCTTCTATCCCTTCGTACCGAAACCAGGTTCGGACGGCTCGGGGAACTCGGGCGCACGCGAGAATCTGGTCGAGATCCAAGTGCGTGATTTGCTGGCCGGTGAGCTCAACCTGGAACCTAACTTGTCTCGCTGGTTCGCCGTCTGGGGAGCCCCCGGACTCGACTGAGGTCAATCGGAGTCGCTTGATTCGCCCGGGTCAGTCAGCGGTGGCAGCCGCCGTTACCCCCGGCAGCGCCAGCATCCGATCCAGCGCTACCCGAGCCCAATGCGCAGTATGGTCATCCACCGTGATCTGGTTGACCACATTCCCGCGGCGCAGTTCTTGCAGCGCCCAGTTCAGGTGCGGCAGATCTATCCGGTTCATGGTGGCGCAGAAGCACACCGAGCGATCCAAGAACACGATTTCTTTGTCCGGGTGTTGTAGTGCCAACCGCCGAACCAAGTTCAGTTCCGTGCCGATCGCCCACTTGGAGCCAGCTTCGGCTGTCTCGATGGTCTTGATGATGTACTCGGTGGAGCCAATCAGATCGGCCTTCGTCGCCACTTCGTAGCGAACCTCCGGGTGCACCAGTACGTTCACGCCGGGCACTCGCTCGCGGACCTCATCAACCGTTTCCGGGACGAAATGACCATGTACCGAACAATGGCCCCGCCACAGCACCATCTTGGCCTCGGCCAACTCTTGGCTGGTCAAGCCGCCATCCCGCTTGTGTGGGTCATAGACCACGCAGTCGTCTAGCGACAGCCCCAACTGCATGACGGCGGTATTGCGACCGAGATGCTGATCCGGCAAGAAAAGTACCCGATCACCCTGCTCGAAAGCCCATTCCAGCGATTGCTGGGCGTTACTGGAAGTGCAAACCGCGCCGGCGTTGCGTCCCGTGAAGGCCTTGATAGCGGCGGTGGAGTTCATGTAGGTGATCGGAATGGTGCTCTCCGCCAGGCCAGCTTGTTCGATCACTCGCCAGGCGTCCTCCACCTGTTTGATGTTGGCCATGTCAGCCATGGAGCAGCCAGCCGCTAGGTCCGGAAGAATCACCTGCTGATTGGCCGCCGTGAGGATGTCAGCGGACTCCGCCATGAAGTGCACGCCACAGAAAACGATGAACTCGGCGTCTGGTCGGGCAGCGGCTTGCTGTGCCAGCTTGAAAGAGTCGCCGGTGACATCGGCGAACTGGATGACCTCGTCTCGCTGGTAGTGATGCCCCAAAACGAACATCCGGTCGCCGAGTTCTTCCTTGGCTGCGCGTACCTGTGCCACCAGTTCCGGATCAGATGCCGGGGGCAAATCTCCCGGACATTCGATACCGCGCTCAGTGTCAGGATCGGCCTCCTGGCCGAGAAGCAGCAGCGCCAATGGCGTGGGCTCGGGCTCTGTGAAGGTGGTCACGTCCCCCATCTTGTCACTGCTGACCTCACGGCGAAAGACTCCGGGGGTAGTGTGCAGTTGTGGCGGGGAATAGCCCTGACGGCAGATTCGTTCTACCCTGACAGAGGCGAAAGCGCCGCCGTCACCAACGACAGGAGAGTCGAATGACTGCCGAAAGCACCCAGGCCGTTCCCAGTGCCCCGGATGCCAGCACCGAAGCCACCAGTTCGGTGACCCTTACCGATATCGCTTCCGGCAAGGTAAAGGCCCTGCTGGAGGCCGAAGGTCGCGATGACCTGGCCCTGCGTATTGCTGTCCAGCCCGGGGGCTGCAGCGGACTGCGCTACCAGCTGTTCTTTGACGATCGCTCACTAGACGGTGACCAGGTCATCGATTTCAGTGGCGTCAATGTGGTCGTAGACCGGATGAGCGTTCCCTACTTGGGCGGCGCGACGATCGACTTCGTGGATACCATCGAGAAGCAGGGGTTCACCATTGACAACCCCAACGCCACCGGGTCGTGCGCCTGTGGTGACTCCTTCCACTGAGTCCATCCCACTTCGCGGTGGCCCGGCGCTGTGAAGCGCTGAACCTCATTCCCGTCACCAGGTGCGCGTGAATGTTGCGCTGATGTCCTACGCTGGGCCGAGCGCTACCGGGAGGAACATGCCGTGCGAGTTGTTGTTACTGGTTCCATCGCAACCGACCATTTAATGACCTTTCCAGGCCGTTTTGCTGAGTCGTTAATGCAGGAGCAGCTGGAATCGATTTCGCTATCGTTCCTCGCCAGTGACCTGGAGGTCCGCCGCGGTGGCTCAGCCGCCAACATTAGTTTCGGCATGGCGCGCCTCGGTTTGCGGCCGGCGTTGGTGGGCTCAGCTGGGCCGGATTTCGACGATTACCGGTCTTGGCTGGATCGTCACGGGGTCGACACCGAATCAGTTCATATCTCCGAGGTTCATCAGACAGCTCGGTTCGTCTGCACCACTGACCGGGACGGCAACCAGATCGCCACCTTCTATGCCGGGGCGATGGCTGATGCACGGTTGATCGAACTTGCTCCGGTGTTGGAGCGCTTGGGCGGCATTGATTGGCTGCTGATCAGTCCGAATGATCCCGAGGCCATGGCCAACCACGCTGAAGAATGTCGATTCCGCGGCATCCCCTTCATCGCCGATCCCTCCCAGCAGTTGTCCTCCATGGACGGGGACGAGGTACGCAACCTGCTGGATAGTGCGGGCATGTTGATCAATAACGAGTACGAGGCCGCACTGATTCACGAGCGAACGGGTCTGACCTCGGAGCAGATCTTGGAACTCGTTCCGGTGCGTATCACTACGTTGGGCGCCAAGGGAGCCAGGATCGAGCATCGCGGGGAGCCTGCCATTGAGGTGGGTGTCGTCCCCGAAGAGGACAAAGCGGACCCCACCGGAGTGGGTGACGCTTTCCGGTCTGGCTACCTTGCCGGGATGTGGTGGGGGGTCACGCCAGAGCGATGCGCTCAGGTAGGTGCGACCCTTGCTGCTTACGTGATTGAAACAGTCGGTCCGCAGGAATACTCCTTCACACATACGGCCTTTGCACAGCGACTGGGTGATGCGTTCGGCGCCGAAGCTGGCCGAGAAGTGGCCGGACATCTGGGTGTGAGTTGAGCCGATGGCTCGAGTCGAGCCCCGGCCAACGCGGGTGCCGCTGCCCGATCCTGCGCACGCCCCGCCCGGAAATGATCTCATCGCCGCCGGAGCAAGCATTGATCCAGCGCTCATGCTGGCGGGCTATCGGCGTGGGCTGTTCGCTATGCCGATAGCCGACGATCTAATCGGTTGGTTTTCGCCAGATCCTCGCGGGGTGCTTCCGCTGGATCAGTTGCACGTCAGCCGATCGCTACGCCGCTCGCTGCGGCGCTACTCCGTAACGGTCAATACCGATTTTGCTGCGGTGTTGGCAGGATGCGCCGACCGCACTCGACCGGGCCATTGGATCGCGCCGGAGTTCGCGGACTGCTACCTCGAACTGCATCGAATGGGCTGGGCCCACAGCATCGAGGTGCGGGAGTCCGACGGAAAGTTGGCGGGTGGCCTTGTGGGCGTCGAAGTGGGCGGTCTGTTTTCCGGTGAATCGATGTACCACCACGGTCGGGATGCTTCCAAAGTGGCGGTCGTGGAACTGGTGCGGAGACTTGCCGCCGCCCCCGGTCCGCGCTTGTTCGACGTGCAGTGGTCCACCGACCACCTGCGCACGCTGGGAGTGGTTGATTGGTCGCGTGACTCTTACTTGACCGAACTGCGCGCGGCACTGATGAGCCCGGCCAGCTTTTCCTAGCGCGTCACCGCGAGTTCCGCGCTCCGAGCCCGCTATCGCCCGGGTTGCAAGCTGCTACACCCGCACGAGATAGCGAGTGGTGTCATGCTGCTGCTCCATGCAGATCAACTCGACCTGACGCATCCGACACCAGGCAGGGATGTCGGTTTCGGCAGCGGGATCGTCTGCAAGCACTGCGATGACCCCATTGCCCAGCGAACGTGCTGCCCGAGCGAGCTCGATGACGGGAACGGGACATAACTTGCCGCGTGAGTCGACAGTGACTGCGGCGTCGGGCGGCTCAGCGGTCGGCGCAGTCATAGTTCCGCAGCTCCAGCTTCGCGGCGCAATATCGTCACGATGTCAGCGAGTTCAGCGACGAAATCGTGGGCGTCTTGCTGTCTAATCCAGGGTGGTAGCGAAACCCGCAGACTTCCGTGACTGGAAGCCCCGACCGCCGTTAGCACGTGGTGCGGGCGTTGGGTGTCGGAGGTGCACGAGGCGCCGCTGGCGCAAGACCACCCTCGCCGGGCCAGCTCGTCGATTAACTCGTCTGCTGCCACGTACAGAAAAGTGAACATGGTGATGAAACTGGACGTCGGGACTCCCACGACCTCACAGTCGGGGATGGTCTCCGGCACGGTGGTGCGCAGGTAGTCACTGATCGCCGCGGTGTTCGCCCGATCTTCAGCTTGCTGCTCAAGCGCCAGCGCAGCGGCGGCGATTAATGGCACAGCTGGATTCGCCGGCTCGATGTCCGCAAATCCACCAAGCCAGGGTGTCTGCGGGTGAAAATGCTGCGGCTCCCGGACTGCCAGCACGGCACATCCCGGCGGTCCGCCCCACATACGCGGGTCGGCCAGCAACAGATCCCAACTGTCAGCCACGGTGTCCCGACCCACTGACGCTCGGCCATCAGCCAAGACCAGGGATTGCGCCGGCAGCAGTGCGCCCAGTTCGGCCAACGGTTGCCGGCTGCCGATCTCGATGTTCACGTCCTGAATCACGAGCAGCGCAGAATCGCTGGGATGAGCGGCTTGGCCGACGCCGGCAGCTGCCACGACCCCGCTGTCAGTGACCGGCGCAGTAGTTAGCGCCGCTCCCCGCCGTTGCCGCTCGTCGGTGGCTCGAAGAATTGCGGTGTCCTCGACTGCAGAAACCAGCAGTCGGTGCGCGGGAAAGCCAGACAGTGCCGTGGTGATCGCGGTGTCGATATCGGGCAGAAAGAACACCCCGGCCGCACCAATTCCCAGCCTGTTAGCCACGGAGCTACGGGCGGCGTCCAGCAATCTGTGCGATTGCCGCGCAGCGGCGTAGCGACGGGACGGATCCGGCCAAGCAGAATCCCAGGCCGTGGTTAGCGCTTGCCGTCCAGCGGGGGACAGCGGCAGGCCGGAAGCTGCATCCCAATAGCGGTATTTTTGCCGCTCAACATCACTCATTTCGGTGCCTGACCGGATGTCGATCGGTGAACGGGACATAACTGAACGCTACCTGGCACCCTCGGGTGTGGGCGGCCCGCTCTTGCGCTAGTCTCGTGCAGACGGCTGTTTGTCGACGATGCTGCGAAATCCGTGGCAACCCCAAGGGGTTCGTTGAGGAGATGATGCTGTGGCTAGTTCCGGAAACGCCTCGCGATTTCGGCGCCGGATCGGGGGAGCCGGTCTTGCGACTGCTGCATTGCTCGTTGCCACGGGTTGTAGCGCTCGAGAAACACTGTTTATCGGGATTCCTGAGCCCGCCACGGAAGAGGGAATCCTCATTGAGGACCTCTGGGAAGGCGCTTGGGTAGCGGCCTGGCCAGTGGGGATGCTGGTGTGGGGTCTCATGATCGTTGCGATCATCCTCTTTGCCCGCCGCAAGCGCAGTGGCATTCCCGAGCAGACCGCCTACAACCTGCCGCTCGAAGTTATGTACACGGTGGCGCCACTGATCATGATCTTCGGACTGTTCTGGTTCGCGGCTCGCGACGGCTCTGAGATCTTGAGCGTTGACAAGCCCAGTGACCATACGGTGAATGTGGTCGGTTTCCGGTGGAGTTGGGCCTTCAACTACGTAGAAGAAGACACTTTCGAAATCGGAACGCCACAAGACGATCCCATGCTGTGGTTGCCGGTCGATGAGCCAGTGCGCATCGACTTGACTTCACCGGACGTCATTCACTCTTTCTGGGTTCCGGCCTGGCTGTTCAAGAAAGACGTCATTCCCGGCAAGATGAACTCCTTCATCGTGACGCCGAACAAACAAGGTGAGTTCGTCGGTAAGTGTGCCGAGTTGTGCGGCGTCGATCACTCCCGGATGCTATTTGATGTGAAGGTCGTACCTCGGGCGGAGTTCGAGGCACACATGGAAGACCTACGCGCTGCTGGAAACAGCGGTCAACTTGAGACGGGTCGGGTTGGCACCTCCGGTGTACCCGGAGTCGAAGGAAGGACCTCGGAATGACCATTCTCGCGGAGCCCCCCAAGGAATCTGCCGATCCGACTCCTCCCCGCTATCAAGGAGAGTCGTGGGAACCCAAGAGCGACTTTCGCCTGGGACGAACCATCGTCAACTGGTTGACCAGTACTGATCACAAGATCATCGGTTACCTCTACCTGATCCAATCCTTTGTCTTTTTCCTCGTCGCTGGCGTGATGGCGCTGATCATCCGGCTGGAACTCTTCGAGCCGGGGATGCAGTTTGTTTCCCTGGAGCAGTACAACCAGCTCTTCACCATGCACGGCACCATCATGCTGTTCCTTTTCGCAACGCCGCTGTTCGTAGGCTTGGGTAACGCCATCATGCCGCTGCAGATCGGCGCTCCCGACGTGGCTTTCCCTCGGCTCAACATGTTGGGCTACTGGCTGTTCTTCTTCGGCGGCTTGACGGTGTCGTTGAGTTTGATCACCCCAGACGGGGCAGCAGCCTTCGGCTGGACTGCCTATGCGCCACTGTCCGACGGAGTCTTCTCGCCCAGCGTGGGTGGCGATCTGTGGCTGATGGGTCTGGCGATGGGTGGCCTCGGCACCATTTTGGGTGCGGTCAACTTCATCACCACCATCTTCTGCATGCGCGCGCCCGGTATGACCATGTTCCGGATGCCGGTGTTCTCGTGGACAATCTTTGTAACCAGCATCCTGGTGCTGTTCGCCTTCCCGCTACTGGCTGCGGCGCTGGTGGTGCTGGAAGTGGACCGTAAGTTCGGCACCGTAGTTTTCGCCGCGGACAATGGTGGTGCCATTTTGTGGCAGCACTTGTTCTGGTTCTTCGGTCACCCCGAGGTCTATATCTTGGCGCTGCCGTTCTTCGGGGTTGCCAGTGAAGTCCTGCCAGTCTTCAGTCGTAAACCGATCTTTGGCTACAAGGGCTTGGTCTTCGCCACGATCGCAATCGCCGGCCTCTCGGTCGCTGTATGGGCTCACCATATGTACGTCACCGGCTCGATTTACTTGCCGTTCTTCGCGCTGATGACGATGTTGATTGCCGTGCCCACAGGCGTGAAATTCTTCAACTGGGTGGGCACGATGTGGAAGGGATCCTTGTCTTTCGAGACACCTATGCTCTTCACACTGGGATTCATGGCCACCTTCCTGTTTGGTGGCCTAACCGGGGTGATCTTGGCCTCGCCACCGCTGGACTTCCCGGTCTCTGACTCCTACTTCGTGGTTGCGCACTTCCACTACACCGTCTTTGGCACGGTGGTGTTCTTGATGTTTGCCGCCTATTACTTCTGGTGGCCAAAGTGGACGGGTCGAAAACTTAACGAGACGTTGGGTAAGTGGCATTTCTGGCTGCTATTCATCGGCTTCCAGGTGACCTTCCTCATCCAGCACTGGGTGGGCGTTAAGGGCATGCCGCGTCGCTACGGTGACTATCTAGCCAGCGACGGGTTCACCGAGATGAACCAGATATCGACCTACGGCTCTATCTTGGTAGCTGCGTCGACCGTGTTCTTCTTGATCAACGTGTTCCATACCTGGCTGAAGGCGCCCATGGTGGGTGTCGATGATCCTTGGGGCTTCGGCGGCTCGCTGGAATGGGCAACGTCATGCCCACCGCCGCGACACAATTTCACGTCGCTACCAAAGATCCGCTCGGAGCGACCGGCCTTCGATCTGCATTATCCGGACATAGAACATAAGACTGACGGCGAACAAGTCGTTGGTCACTTCGCCGAGGCGGTGTCGGCGGCGCCGGCCGACGATTCTGCCGGCACAGCAGAAGGGACAGACAAGTGAAGATTGAGGGCTGGCTCTTTGCCGCAGGCTTCTTCTTCTACACCATTGTGGGTGTCGCCTATGCCTGGCTGAGCCGCGATGTGATTGGTACGACGCTGTTGCTCTTCACCGGACTCCTTACCTTGGTTGCTGGCTTTTACATCCTGTACACCGCTAAGCGAGTCGGTGCCCGGCCAGAAGATCGCCGAGATGGCAACATCGAGGATGCCGACCCCGAATACGGTTTCTTCAGTCCGCATTCATGGTGGCCGCTGGCGGTTGGCTTCGCGGTATTCGTGCTGGTCTTGGGCTTCATTTTCGCGGCCTGGATGTTCGCTTTCGGAATCCTGCTGGTGCTTCTGACCGCTGCGGGCTGGCTGTTCGAGTATTACTACGGTGACTTCGCCCACTGATGCCATTCGGCTATCTGAGGTACCGTCATCCTTCGGATTCCGAGGATTTGCTCCCGTTTGAGTGAGCAGGGTCGCTTTTTTGATAATTCCTCGGTCTCTACGTGCGGAAATTGCTGGCAGAAGTAGTCGAGTTGTTTCACACTGAGGGCTAGGCAATGAACGTGGGGTCGGTAAACCCTGATCGATAGAACGTGGGGATTGTTCGTGGGTGAAAATGTTGTACGACGGCGAAACCGTCGACGGGTAGTTGGTGGCACTGTCGCGGCTACCGTTTCTGCTTTGGTTGTGACCTCGTGTGGGCCGACCTTGAGCATGATCACGCCGCCTTGGTCAGAACCGCAGGCGATCGTGAAGTCGAAGTTGTTCGGCAAGAAAGACGTCACGTTCGACGAGATCCCGGCGATCAAGGTCAAAGAGGGTCGTATCCAGCAGGTCACCGTTGTTGGCCCCGATGGTCAGCGGATCGGTGGTCAATCGGTCAAGGCTGGCGCCGGCTGGCAAATCGAGGGCAGCGACTTAGATTTCGATACCAAGTACACGGTCTCTGTCATCGCGTTAGACATGCGAGGTAACGAGACTCGGACAACCGACACTTTCCGGACGTTCTATCCCGAGAACGAACTAGTGGCATCGACCAACATCGAGCCTGGCGCTACCTATGGCGTCGGGATGCCGATCATCATGACCTTTAACTCGCCAGTGACGAATAAGGCGGAGATCGAAGAAAAGCTGGTGGTAGAAACCAACGCAGACGAGCCGGTCGTGGGCGCATGGAACTGGGAGGGCGATTCCCAGGTCACCTACCGGCCCAAGAAATATTGGCCCGCGAAGACCAAGGTCAAGATCAACGCCGATTTCAAAGGCGTGAATGCTGGTGACGATTTTTATCCGCTGGACAACAAGCGCGAGACCTTCAAGATCGGCGACGAAATCATCATGGTGCAAGACTCTGCCGCCAAGGTGATGACCGTTCGTAAGAACGGAAAAGTGTTGCGGAAAATGCCAAGCTCGACGGGCAAACCCGGCTACGAGACTCGCAGTGGCACCAAGGTGATCATGAGCAAGGAACAGCACGTCGTCATGGACGCGGGCACGCTCGGTGTCGACGAGGATGACCCCGAGTACTACCGGCTGGACGTCTATTGGGCGATGCGGGTGACCTGGTCTGGGGAATACGTTCACTCCGCACCGTGGTCAGTCGGTTCGCAGGGAAACGCCAACGTCAGTCACGGTTGCATCAACCTGGCTCCCAGCAATGCGACCTGGTTGTTCAACCTCTCCCGGATCGGTGATGTGTTGACCGTGAAGAACACCGGTCGGTCGCAAGACTTGGGTAATGGCTGGACCGTGTGGGAAGAGTCCTGGAAGGACTGGAAAGCGGGCAGTGCACTCACCGCCTAGAACGCCTAGTCACTGGCCGAAGGTTCGGCCCTGTGACTGTCTGGCAACTACGGTGTGACGCTGTGATCAGGTAGTGAATCTGGTCGGGTGACTCCGGCAGATGTCTCGGTTGACTTGCCGTACTGCGTCCGCCGCCGTACCACCGTCAGCAGTACGCTCGCGCCAGCGAGCAGCAAGCCCGCTGCCAGTGTCGCCAAGCCGGTGCCGAGTTCGTCGTCGACGTCGTGCATGAGCCACATGGCTGGAGTGAGTACAACTGCGACCGCCCAGGGCCAGTTGCCGCCACAATGGCGGTCGCGACGACCAGGCACATGGTTAAGGCCAACGTGACTGCGGCCCACAGCCGGGAATCGTCCGCAAGTAATGTACCGGCCACGACGCCGCCGCCGAGGATGGCGCGCAGTCCGCCGGAATAGCCAAGTAGTTCGATGATGTGACGACTGTTGCGCTGTCGTGCCTGTTCTTCGGGCAGTCGCTGCAGTGCTGTGGCCGCGTCGCAGCGGCGGATCGTCGGAGTGACCGCCTACGGTGCAGATGTGCCCTCAATGAACGAGCCCAGACCGCAAACTGGTGCGGATCAGCGCACGACCGCTCTGGGTAAACCGGGTACTCCGGTGCAGGCAGCCTTTACCGATCTCGGTCCACCACTGGCAGAGGTAGATTTCGTCGTGGTTGATTTGGAAACTACTGGCGGTTCCCCACGCGACTGTCACATCACCGAGGTCGGTGCGGTTCGAATACGTGGGGGAGAAGTGATCGGGGAATTCCAGAGCTTGGTGAATCCGGGCGTTCTGGTGCCACCCTTTATTGCGGCCCTCACCGGAATTACAGATGCCACACTTGCCGATGCGCCAGCCATTGGGGCGGTCTTGCCCGCATTTCTGGAGTTTGCCCACGGCGCGGTGCTGGTGGCGCATAATGCCAGATTCGATATGGGCTTCTTGAAAGCGGCCTGTGATCAGTTGGACATGGTTTGGCCAGACGCCGCGGTGGTGGACACCGCAAGGCTGGCACGGGTATTTCTCAATCGCGACGAGGTCCGCAATAACAAACTAGCCACACTGGCCGCCTACTTCCGGGCAGACACCACTCCCAATCACCGGGCGTTATCTGATGCCCGCGCAACTGTGACTGTGCTGCATGGATTGCTGGAGCGGGGGGCTGGCTTCGGTGTCAGCCACCTGACCGACCTGATGCAGGTCAGCAGCCGCATCACCCGCGAACAACGCGGTAAGCGGACCTTGGCCGACGGTCTCCCGGACGCCCCAGGGGTCTACATGTTTTTGGGCCCTGCTGATCAACCGCTCTACGTTGGAAAGTCCGGCTCGATCCGGACCCGAGTCCGCAGCTACTTCACGAAATCGGAGAAGCGGGGGCGCATCTTGGAGATGGTCCGAATCGCGGCTCGGGTTCACCCCATCCCCTGTGCCACGGATCTCGAGGCGCAGATTCGCGAGGTTCGGCTCATCGCGGAACACCAACCGCCGTACAACCGCAAATCTAAGAATCCAAACAAAGCAGTCTGGCTGAAACTGACAGTTGAGCCATTTCCGAGGCTGGCTGTTGCCCGCAAGGTTGGCGCCGATATTGACCGCGGGGCGCAGTATTGCGGACCTTTTCCGTCGAGCAAGGTTGCTGAGATGGCACGTGAGGCTGTGCATCAGGCTATTCCGCTGCGCACGTGCTCGGCTCGGATCGCCCGCTCCGTCCGATCGCCTTCCTGTATCGCGGCGGATCTGGGCACTTGTTGTGCTCCGTGTATTGATCCCGCCGCCCATGCTCAGTACGCCCAACTAGCCGAGCAAGCCGCAACCGCACTGGCGGAGCCGTCTGTAGTGGTCACGGCAGTGCGTGAACGTATGCAGCAACTCGCTACGGCGGAAGAGTTCGAGACTGCGGCACGGGAGCGGGAACGGTTGCGGGTGCTGCTACAGGGTGCGAGCAAGATGTCGGAGCGGCTCCTGCTGGGATCGACTGCCGAGATTGTGGCTGCCCGAGCGGATGGTCAGGACTGGGAGTTGCACGTTATTCGCTACGGCCGACTTGCCGCAGCTGCGCGGGTGCGACCGGGGGAGGATCCCAAAGCGGCAGTGGCCGCCGCAGTTGCCACCGCAGCGCATACCGACCCGCCCCGAACTGGTGACACAGCCGCGCTGCCAGAGGAATCAGCATTGATCTCGGCGTGGCTGTGGCAGCCGGGTGTTCGTTTGGTGGCGAGCAGTGAGCCGCTGTCGCTGGCAGTTGATTCACCGCAGCGGTTCACCGAGACGATGCCTAAGCCGGCGCGGCAGCCCCGCGCCGATCACTATTCGCGCGGGGCGGCTCCGGTCGCGACCCAGCCAGCAAGAATCTCGCTAGCGGCACCAGACGATATGGCGGCATTGGCTCGTTCTACCTGACGGGCCAATGCCGGCACGAGATCAGGTGCCTCGCCGCTGTGAGCCGAATCGGCGGCGACCAGTGCGGCTGCCGCATTTACCACGGTGGCGTCCCGAATCGCAGCAAGTGATCCGGCATCGCCGGGCGACAACACCGCACGCATGATGTCTGCGTTTTCTGCCGCGTCACCGCCGCGCAAATCAGCGGCGGTGGCTCTGGGGATGCCGAGATCTGCGACGTCTACGGTTGCCTGCTGAACCGACCCAGTGCGGCAGTCCCAGAACGTTGTGGTGGTTGTGGTGGTTACCTCATCAAGCCCATCATCACCACGAACGACCAGCGCGGAGCTGCCGCGTTCGGCGAGGGCAGCGGCCACGATGGGTGCCATTAAGGGGTCTGCTACCCCTACTACCTGTGCTTTGGGGCGTGCCGGGTTGGCCAGTGGGCCCAGCACGTTGAAAACTGTGCGGATACCGAGTTCGGCACGTACTGGCCCGGCGAATCTCATGGCCGGGTGGAACGAACGAGCGAAACAAAATCCAATTCCGTGCTGCTGTACAGATTCCGCCACCTGTTCGGCGGAGAGTTCCAGTGGGATTCCCAGCGCCTCCAGTACGTCAGCAGACCCCGACTTCGAAGAGGCAGAGCGATTCCCGTGTTTGACGACGTACTCGCCAGCAGCGGCTACAACTACTGCCGCCATGGTGGA
This sequence comes from Actinomycetes bacterium, assembly GCA_022599915.1. Classification (NCBI taxonomy): domain Bacteria; kingdom Bacillati; phylum Actinomycetota; class Actinomycetes; species Actinomycetes bacterium. The sequence continues at coordinate 94,502 of JAHZLH010000027.1, read as the reverse complement.
AATATTGGCGGAGTCGGAGTTATCCCCGCCAGTGCCGCAGGTGTCGACGGTGACCCCGGGGATGTCGACCGGGACAGCATGATCCAGCATGACCTCGACCAGGGTGGCTAGTTCAGCGCCCGAAGTGCCTTTGCCGCGGAGCGCCACCAGAAAGCCCGCGATCTGGCTCGGAGCGGCGGATCCGGACATGATCTGCGCCATAGCCCAACGCGCTGCGTCCGGGGACAGATCTTCATCATTCAGCAGGTGCTCCAGCACCTGCGGCCACGTGAAATCACTCATCGCAGCAGCCTAAGCCAGCCGCGATGGGCAATTTCCGGCGGCTGGCAGGTGCAAGTGGTTATGAAGCTGGCGTTGCCGCGATACGTTGCCGCAGCAACGCTGCAACCGACTCGGCGAACCGCAGCGGATCCAGCGGCAGCGGAGCGACGTCGTCGGCCCGGGACCAGGTGGCCAGCCAGGCATCGGCCTCTCGTCCCACAACCAGCAGGATTGGCGGGCAGTTGTAGATCTCGTCCTTGAGTTGCCGGCAGACTCCCATGCCGCCCGCGGGTACTGCTTCCCCATCCAAGATCGCCAGATCGATTCCACCCGTATCCATCCACTGAATCACCATGGCGTCAGATGTAGCTTCGAGGTACTCCACTCGTGGGAGTTCGGCCGACGGGCGGGGCCCTAACAGGCCCATCACCTGAGCGCGGGTATCGCGATCGTCGGAGTAGACCAGGATCTTTAGCGTGCGTGGGGCCATGCGGTGATAGTAGCGCTCGCGGAGCAGTCCTGACCCATCGTCGGGGCATCGCAGCCGTTGGGCTCCGACGAAGGTCGGCTGATAGCGGTCAAATTGACGTAAACCTGGGCTATTTGACCAACTTTTGCGGCGGGTGTAGCACAAATATCGGGGGGTCGTTCAGCGCTCTCGCGCGCATTCTGCAAGGATATGGAGGTGGCCACAACTACCGTTGCCGAGACGCAGGCGCACGTGCCGTCCAACCGACCAAACATGGTTTCGGTTGGCACTATCGTCTGGCTGTCCAGCGAACTTATGTTCTTCGCGGGTCTGTTCGCGATGTACCTCACGACGCGCGGCATCAACATTGACGTGTGGAAAGAAGATACCGAAAAGCTGAACGTGCCGTTCGCGGCCGCCAACACCACCATTCTGGTGCTGAGTTCAGTTACCTGTCAGTTGGGTGTTTTCGCCGCGGAACGTGGTGATGTGCGCCGACTACGCTTCTGGTTCGTTGTGACGTTCTTGATGGGATCGTTCTTCATCGCTGGTCAGGTGTACGAATACGGCAAGCTGTTCGAAGAGGGCATGAGCTTCTCTGGCTCCGCCTACGGTTCCGTTTTCTTCCTGACCACTGGCTTCCACGGACTGCACGTCACAGGTGGCCTAATCGCGTTCTTATTCGTACTTGCTAGGACCTACATGGCGCGTAGGTTCACCCACCAAGAGGCAACGTCGGCGATTGTCACGTCGTACTACTGGCACTTCGTCGACGTCGTGTGGATTGCCCTATTCGCCATGATTTACATCCTGCAATGAGGACCATCGAAGTTTCGGTCGTCCAGCAACGAGAGGTGAGAGTGTGACGTCACTGGCCAAACATCGACGCCACCCAGCGGCAGTGCTGGTGGTGATTCTGCTGGGCTTGCTCGTTACTGGCGGCCTTTACGCAGCGGCCAACTCGGCCACGCAGGCTCAATCGGTAGAGGCGGATGAGCTGCAAATCGAGCAGGGTCGCAAACTGTTTTTGGAGGGCTGCTCCAGTTGCCACGGTCTGCAAGGCCAGGGTTCGGACAATGGGCCCAGCCTGATCGGTGTTGGTGCGGCTGCGGTTGACTTCCAGGTGGCTACTGGCCGGATGCCGTTGGCGAACTTTGGCGCCCAAGCCCCCGCGAAACTCCCCGATTACACCGAAGAAGAAATCCAGGCGATGGCAGCGTTTGTCGCCTCACTCGCGCCAGGGCCGGCGATTCCGTCCGAATCCGAGCTGGATTACTCCGACGCCAACGTGGCCCGGGGTGGTGAGTTGTTCCGTGCGAACTGCTCACAATGTCATCAAGCTGCGGGCCGGGGCGGCGCTCTTAATGACGGCCAGTACGCGCCAAACCTCATGCAAACCGAGGCTGTGCACATCTGGGAAGCCATGCTGACCGGGCCGCAGCAGATGCCGGTCTTCGCGGACACCACGGTTACGCCCGAAGACAAGCGCGAAATCATCGCTTACATCGAGTCGCTTCGAACCAGCGATGACCCGGGTGGCTGGGCGTTGGGCCGGTTCGGGCCAGTGACTGAAGGTCTATTTGTTTGGATTGGCGGCATGCTATTGGCTGTAATCCTCGCGATCTGGATCGGAGCGAAGGTTCGATGAGCGACGACACCCAGGACCAGACCGGTCAGGAATTAGTTCAGTCGACTGGGGGTGCGACCAAAGAACTGCGCCCAGGCGAGTGGCCACCCGCTGATGTTGAGCATCACCTGCGGCGAACGGATACCGATCCCAAAGCACAGGCCCGGGCGGTCCGACAAGTCGCCACGATGTTCATGTTGTCGGTGCTGTTCGTCATCCTGTTCATCGTTGCCTTTATCGCCATCCCACGCGATGCGGTGGTGTCGATTCCGTTCATCGGACCTATCAGTGCGCTGAATTCGGCGATGGGGCTGACATTTGGCTTGGCTATCTTCCTCATCGGCGCCGGTGCGGTGCACTGGGCGAAGAAACTGATGAGCAACGTCGAGGTGGTGCAAGAACGCCATCCGATGAAGTCCACTCCGGAAGAAACGGCGTTAGCCGCAGACATTTACGAGGTCGGGCGGGATCAGAGCACCTGGGCGAAGTACCCGATCATCCGCCGCACCATGCTGGCTGCGATGGCGCTGGTGCCGATTCCTTTCGTTATTTCGCTGCGAGACTTATGGATTCAGCCCGCGTCGGTTTCGACCCCGTCGGTTGAGCTGAAGACGACGATATGGGAACCAGGCATGCGGCTGGTTACCGACATCACCTACCAGCCCATTAAGGCAGATGAGATTCCGGTGGGCGGTTTGGTGAACGCGGTACCCGAGAATTTGCCAGAGGTCGAAGAAGAAGAGCACAACTTGAATGCCCGCGCGAAAGCGGCCGTCATCGTCGTGCGCATGCTCCCCGAAGAAATCCAGTCCCAGCAGGCACCGGAAGGTGACAACTGGGACTACAACGGAGTCTTGTGTTATTCCAAGATCTGCACCCACGTGGGCTGCCCAATCTCGCTGTACCAGCAGCGCACCCACCTGTTGCTGTGCCCGTGTCACCAGTCGACCTTCGACCTGTCGGATTCAGCAGAAGTAGTATTCGGTCCGGCCTATAGGCGGATGCCGCAGTTGCCAATTACGGTGGATGATGAAGGATATCTAGTAGCAGTTAGTGATTTCGCCGAACCCGTCGGCCCCAGTTACTGGGAGATCAGTAGACCATGAGTACCGAATCGCAGGCCGTGAGTAACGAACCGCAAAGTGGTGTCGAGCAAAAAGGGGCTGCAGCCGCCACCTACGTAGATGAGCGAGTTCACTCGAACTCGTGGCTTTCTCGAAACTTGAACAAGGTGTTCCCCGACCATTGGTCGTTCATGTTGGGCGAGATCGCGCTGTATTCTTTCGTCGTCGTACTACTCTCCGGCGTCTACCTCACCTTGTTCTATAAGCCCAGTGTCGTCGAAGTCATTTACGACGGTCCGTACATCCCGCTCAAGGGTGTGCAGATGTCGGAGGCCTACGACTCGGCCCTAGCGATCTCCTTCGAGGTACGCGGTGGCTTGCTGATGCGGCAAATCCACCACTGGTCGGCTTTATTCTTCGTGGTCGCTATAGCGGTTCACATGTTCCGAATCTTCTTCACTGGTGCCTTCCGCAAGCCTCGCGAACTGAACTGGGTTATCGGTATGACGCTAGCGCTGCTGGCTCTGGGCGCGGGCTTTACCGGCTACTCACTTCCTGACGACCTGCTCAGCGGTACGGGTCTGCGAATTATCGAAGGTATTTTGCTCGCTATCCCGGTTATTGGTACCTGGGCGAGCTTCCTCCTGTTTGGCGGCGAGTTCCCCGGCGTCGACATTATCTCGCGGTTGTACGGCATACATATTTTGTTGATTCCGGGCATTATCGTGGCGATGATCACCGTCCACTTGATGCTGGTGTGGTCGCAGAAGCATACGCAATTCCCTGGGCCTGGCCGCACGGACAAAAATGTGGTGGGCTATCCGTTAATGCCGGTCTACATGGCGAAAGCTGGCGGCTTCTTCTTCTTGATTTTCGGTCTCATCACAATCATCGCCGGCATTGTGCAGATCAACCCGATCTGGATTTTCGGCCCCTACACGCCTGACCAAGTCTCGGCAGGTACCCAGCCGGACTGGTATATCGGCTGGCTCGATGGGGCGCTACGACTCATGCCTAATCTGGAATGGGTAATCTTCGGCTATACCCTGTCGCTGAACGTCTTCATTCCCACGGTGATATTGCCCGGACTGATCGTCACGGCAGCCATCATCTATCCATGGCTTGAGGCATGGGCTACGGGCGACAAGCGCGAACATCACCTATTGGATCGCCCCCGCAATGCGCCTACCCGCACCGCTTTGGGGGTGATGGCGATTACCTTCTACGTGGTGCTCTGGATCGGTGGTGGTAACGACGTCATCGCAGTCGGCTTCGATTTATCCATCAACTTTATGATCTGGTTATTGAGGTTCTCGCTGATCATTCTGCCCGCCTTGGCCTTCATCATTACCAAGCGAATCTGTCTGAGTCTGCAACGTCGGGATCGCGATCTGCTGCTTCATGGCCGCGAGACTGGTCGCATCCTTCGGCTCCCGCATGGTGAGTTCATTGAGGTGCATGCACCAATCAATGACAACGAGCGGGCACGTATTGAGGGCAAGCCCGACATCAAGCCGCTACCCGAACCCCCGGAAACGGATAGCGCTGGTGTGGCCAACCCGAAGTACAAGTCGGGCAAGCGTAGGGCTGGTCTGTCCCGCTTCATACACCGAGACGCCATCGAAAAGCCCACTGCGGATGAGATCCATCATGCTGACGAGCACATCGCGGAGCAGGTGGAGATGGAGAAGCCACTGCTAGAGCGGGAAGAGGCTATGCACGTCGCTCATGACGGGGCAGTGTTGTCCAAGCCACCGCTAGAAACTGACGTGCTGGAGAGCGGTGATCCTGCCGACAGTTCCAGCAATGGCTCTGGCAGCAACTCGCAACAGTAGCGAGATAGCCCCCGGGATCGCTGGTTCGTACGGCTACGGGGTCGGTTAGGATCAAGAACTATGGCGATGCCCCTTCCCGATCCCGACTCTCGGTGGCGTTGCGGCCACTGCGGTAATCTCACCCGATTCGATGTCGTGCGTACGCGCACGGTGTCGGAGTACTGGCACTTCACCATCGCTGGTGAACCAGAAATCGAGGAAGTAGCAGTGGATAGCGAGCAGGTGCAAAAGGTTTCCTGCCGTTGGTGCGGATCCAGTGACCGCATTGAGCTGGTACCGCGCCACAGCGTGGGTGACTCGCCAGCTGAAGTAGGCGGTCCCTGACTCCGCAGAGCAGGGGGACGCTAGCCTGCCGCTAGCGACTACTACTAGCCAGTCCGCGACGATATGGCGCCGTCGGATTCCGCGTAATGGCCAGGATGTCCGGTCTCCTCGATCTCAGTCCGGGGGTCGCGTAGCGGTGGCACCAGTCCGCGATCGACGAGCAGCACGAGCGCCGCCCCTTCTCGTTCGTCGAGCTGCGGTGGTCCGAGCAGCGCCGTCACAACGCAGTCTCCGCATGCCTCGCCGCGCACAGGACAAGTTTCGCAATCAATCTGCACGGTTGCGCCTTTCTCTCGTTCTCCTCGCACGAGGCGAGGGGGCCACATCAGCCCGATCCGTCGGGACTAGCCGTTTCTGACCAGTACTTGGCGGAACAGTAGAAAACCTAGCGAGGGCCTCCGACAGCACCGTCGAGATCTTGCGGACTAGCAGCAACGCAACGGCCCGCTACCCCAAGGGGCAGCGGGCCGTTGACCGTATTCGACTAGCGGATCACTTCGCGTAGAGGTCTTCCACCTCGTCGGCGAACTGAGACATCACCACGTTGCGCTTCAACTTCATGGACGGGGTGAGCTGGCCGTTTTCTTCAGTCCACTCGTCCGACAGAATCGCGAACTTCCGGATTGACTCGGCCTTGGATACCGCCTTGTTGGCGTTGTCCACTGCGGCTTGAACCTCAGCGAGCACGTCCGCGTCCTTGGCGGCCTCCGCCAAAGACATCTCTGGCTTGTTCTTGTTCTCCAGCCACACCGGTAGCGATTCGACATCGAGCGTGACCAAGCAGGCGATGAATGGCTTGGCGTCTCCCACCACCATGCACTGGCTGACCAGAGCATTGGCCCGGAGCCGGTCCTCTAGCACCGCGGGAGCGACGTTCTTGCCGCCTGCGGTAACAATGAGTTCCTTCTTGCGACCCGTAATGCGCAGGAAGCCATCCTCGTCCAGCGTGCCGATATCACCAGTGTGGAACCAGCCATCCTGGCCGAGGACCTCCTTGGTTGCCTTCTTGTTGTTCCAGTATCCGGGGAAGATCTGCGGCCCCTTGAGCAGCACCTCGCCATCGTCGGCGATTTTCACGCCAGTGCCAGGAAGTGGTCGGCCGACCGTCCCGATCTTGAAGTTGGAGACTCGGTTTACCGTCGAGGCGGCAGAAGTCTCGGTGAGACCGTAGCCTTCCTGAATGGTGATACCGATGCCCCGGTAGAAGTGACCCAGCCGTTCACCTAGTGCAGCACCACCGGAGATCGCGTGGGTGATCTTGCCGCCCATGGCGGCCCGGAGCTTGCCGTAGACCAACTTGTCGAATAGTGCGTGCTTGACCTTGAGCACCAGCCCAATGCCACCCTGATCCTGAGCTTGGCTGTACTCGATGGCAGTGTCGGCAGCGGCGTTGAAGATCTTCTCTTTACCGCCGGCGGCAGCCTTCGCTTGCGATTTGTTGAACACGGTCTCGAAGACGCGCGGAACGCTCAGCAAGAACGTGGGCTGGAACTGCTCCAGGTTGGGCAGCAGGTTCTTCACATCAGCGGTATGGCCGAGCCGGACGCGGGCTCGAACGCAGGCCACCTCAATGGCCCGGCCGAACACGTGTGCCAGCGGTAGGAAGAGCAGTGTGGAGTTACCACCGGTGAACATTTCCGGCATGGCGGCCACCACGGCATCAACCTCAAACATCAGGTTGCCGTGGGTCAGCATGCAGCCCTTGGGGCGACCGGTCGTGCCAGAGGTGTAGATGATGGTGGCGAGGTCGCCCGGCTTGACGGACTCGCGACGCTTCTCCAGGTCTGCTTCCGGGGTTTCTTCCGCCTGATCCTTGAGTAGGTCCAGAGCGCCCTTGTCGAACACCCAAACGTGTTTGAGGGCTGGCAACTGATCTTTAACTTCAGCCAGCGTCTCCTCATGACCGCTGTTCTCCAAGAACACACCAACAGCGCCGGAGTCACTGATGATCCATTCCACCTGCTCGGCGCTGGAGGTTTCGTAGATCGGGACGGGAACGGCACCGGCGTACCATAGGGCAAAGTCGGTCAGCGTCCACTCGTAGCGGGTACGGGACATGATCGCGACGCGATCGCCGACTGCGATGCCATTGGCGGCGAGACCGCGGGCCAACTTCTTGACCTCGTCGGCGAACTGCCGATAGTTCAGGTGGCGCCAGGTTCCGTCAGCTTGTGGGACGGAAAATGCGCTGTCGTTAGGTGCCGCTTCCACGTTGTCGACGAGGAATGAGGCGAGGCTGCCATAGTCGGGGACACCAACTAGGGCGGGTTCTTTGAATTCTTTCACTTGTGCTACCTCCCAGGTGCTTCCCCGCAGCCTACTCTCGTCGCTAGCGCCCCCGACGAGTACCTCCCCGACCAAGCCGTACCACTACCTCGTGGGTAGCGCGCAATGTGGAGCGATAGGGCAAGATGGGGGAGTGCCCGTGGTAGATCTGGTGGACGAGACCTTCATCGTTGTTCAGCCCGCGCGCTTGGCTGCGGTCGTGGCGGAGCAGGCCCGGTGGAACGCGTGGTGGCCCGAACTCACCATGCAAATCTTCATGGATCGCGGCGAGAAAGGGCTGCGCTGGTCAATGACTGGCGAACTCGTCGGATCAGCCGAAATCTGGGTAGAGCCTTTTGGTGACGGCGCGATATTGCACTACTACCTGCGTGGCGACCCCGCTGACCCCCAATCGGGCTCTGAAGCTAGACAATATTCGGAATCTCCGCGCAGTCGCCGAGCAGCAGACCGACTACGACGCCGACATGCGTTGCGCTGGAAACACATCGTGTGGGCCTTGAAGGCCGAGATGGAGGCGGGTCGGTCACCAGGAACCGGGCAGTGGTGACGAGCAGATGGCAAGCAATCTCAACTGCGGCAACTGTGGCGCCCGGGTATCACCGGGACTGCAATGGTGCACCCTTTGCCACGCCGATCTGCGGCCACCGCCAACCCCGGAGGAACTAGCCGAGTTGCCGCCACCCCCACTGCCGCGACCACCATCACCACCATCGCTGTCCCCGAGCGAGCGCCCGGCCATACCGCCGCCACCACACGCAGGGGGGAACGTCCCGCCAGTTCCGCAGCTGGGTGGCCCTGCTGAGCCGCCAATAGCGCCGCCGCCGTTCGATGGAGCGGATCATGCGGCCAGTGGGCAGGCAGCCTCACAGGGTGTCGAACAGTGGGGTGTGCTGTTGGCCGCCGCTGAGAGTCAGCAGAAGTCGCGGATGGGTAAAGCACTAGCTAGCCGCGGCACCCGGATCACTGTGGCGTTACTCGGTGCACTGGGAGTGATGCTGGTGCTGACTGTGATCGGGACCATGCTGGGAGCGGTGTTCTCCTAATGCGGATCAACATTGTCAGTGATGTTCACTATCGGGTGGACGGGCTTGCAGCGGCCGACCAGGATGTCGACTTGTTCGTTTGTCTGGGTGATCTCATCCTTTTCTTAGACTACGAGGACCCTCACCAGGGAATCTTTTGCGACTTGTTTGGCCCGGAGAACACTCGCCGCTACCTCGAACTGAGGCTGCAGTTGCGATTCGACGAGGCGCGATTATTTTCTCGGGAACTATGGGAGGCCATCGGCGCTGACCCATGGCAATCAATCTCGGAACGGGTGGCTGAGCAGTATGCGGAACTATTCGCCGCTATGCCAGATGGCCTAATGACCTACGGCAACGTCGATATCCCGACGATGTGGTCGGACTTCGCGCGCGATGGTCAACAAATTTTGGACGGTGCCACCGCTGAAGTGGGTGGGCTGCGGCTAGGTTTCGTGGGTGGCGGGTTACAAACTCCCTACCGAACTCCCTTTGAGATCAGCGACGAGGAGTTTCAGGCCAAAGTGGATCGTTTAGGTCCGGTGGATGTGGTGTGTTCGCACATTCCGCCAGCGATTCCCGAGATCTGCTACGACGTTGTCGCGCGACGGTCGGAACGAGGCAGCGTTGCGCTGCTGAACTACGTCCGCGAAGTGCAACCTCGCTACCTGGTGCACGGTCACGTCCATCAGCCGCTGGCTGCGCGTACCACGATCGGCAAGACCGAAATCATCAATGTCGGACACTTCCGATCGCGGCGACAGCCATACACCTTGACAGTGGATTAACCGGCAACGGTCCACGGCCCGGGCGCTCGGGGTAGCGTGGGGCCATGCCGGAATCCACCGAAGCCGAGATTGAAATCGCGGCGACCCCGGAACGGATAATGGCGGTGATTGCCAACATCCCCGATTACCCGCAATGGTGTCCCGGCGTCCGGAGCGCTCGGGTGGACAGCAGCGGGGCCGATGGACTTCCACAGGACGTGGAACTGGTCTTTGATTCCGGACCGATCAAGGACAGCCACCGCTATCGCTATGACTCTTGGACCGATTCCGAAGTTCGCTGGCACCTCACCGCAGGTCAAACCGTGAGTGAACTGATCGGCAGTTACCGCTGCGTCGCTGCGGAAGCGGGTAGCACCACGGTCCACTATCGGCTGACGATGAAACTCACGGTGCCCATTATCGGGGCGCTTCGCCGACGAGCGGAGAAGGTCATTGTGCGGACAGCCCTGCAAGGTCTGAAAGATCGGGTGGAGGAGTTGGCATGACCGACTCGAGAGTGCTGCTGTTCACCGGCAAGGGTGGCGTCGGAAAGTCGACGCTATGTTCCGCGAGTGCGGTAGCAGCGGCTGATTTGGGTCTGCGAACTCTGGTGATCTCCACTGATCCGGCGCACTCGGTGGCCGACGTGTTCGGCATTGATGCCTCCGGGGGTGGGCCGCTGCCGGTCTCGGATCACTTGGACGTTTTGCAGTTGGACAGCCGGATGCTGCTGGAGCGATCCTGGCGCTCGGTGCAGGAGTACCTATTGAAAGTGCTCGATACCGCTGGGATCGGCAACGTCGCTGCCGAGGAACTCACAGTGCTGCCAGGCGCCGAAGAAGTATTGGCCCTCCTGGAGGTGCGCAACTACGTGCGCTCTGGCGACTACGATCTCATCGCCCTTGACTGCGCACCCACCGCGGAGACGCTGCGGTTGCTGTCCCTACCTGAGGCACTGGATTGGTACATGCGCAAAATCTGGCCGGTGGAGCGCAAAGTAGTCACTGCCTTGCGCTCACCGTTGACTCGGACAACTGGTGTGCCGATGCCAGGTTCAGATGTATTGGATGCAGTGGAGCGGCTGCATGATGATTTAGCGGAGGTGCGATCAGTACTCACCGCGCCAGGTTCGGCAGTACGACTGGTCTTTACCCCTGATGCAGTAGTGCTAGCAGAGGCTCGTCGGACACTGACATCACTAGCTTTGTTCGGTTACCGGGTAGATGCCGGGATAGCTAACCGAATCTTTCCTGCCGGTGCTGATGAATGGCGCAGCGGCTGGGCCGAGGCGCAGGCTGAGCGACTCCAGCAGGCTCGCCAAGACATTGCCCCGCTGCCGGTACTGACCGCGCCCTATCGAAGCCAGGAGCCGGTCGGGGTGGCGGAGCTCCGCGAACTCGCTAGTGAAGTTTACCCGGACCAGGATCCGTTGGGATTGCCCGAAGCCGAGCCACCGCTGCAGCTGGAGCGACTGGGCGAGCAGATCGTCGTCGTCCTGCGGCTGCCGTTGGCGGTCAAGGGAGATGTCGATCTTGCGGAGCGCAATACAGAACTGATTGTCACCGTTGGCGGGTATCGGAGAGTCTTGGCTTTGCCCTCGGCGCTGCAACGGCACCAAGTAGTGGGTGCTGGACTCGCTGACGGGGTTTTACGAGTGCGTTTCCTTCCGAAGGATCAGGTGCGGTAGTAGCCGTGCACCCCGAAGTGATTCGTGGCTGGGTACTCTGGTGGCAGCCAACTTGCCATGCGGGAGATTGCAGATGACCGACGAGCCGTGGTGGCACAACAATGACGAGGTACCGCCGGATCCGGTGGGTTCGGCCGCCGAAGAAGCGGGTCGACTGTTCACCGCTGTCCGCGATCGGCTGATGTCCGATCCCACAGCATTGCGAGCAGGTGCTCGGCTGCTGGATACCTTCGCCACGTTGCAGGGTCATACTGGTTCCCTGCCCGGTGAATCCTCTGAATGCGCCTATTGTCCGTTTTGTCAGGCCATGGCGCGGGCGAAATCCTTGAGCCCCGAGCACGTGGAGCGACTGACAGCCGCAGCCGTGGAATTCGCCGACACCGTGCGCACCATCGTCGGCACTCCAGACCAAACTGACGATGATCGGGTTCGCCACGTGCCGCTGGACGAGGACTTTGAGGACTGGCCGGAACCTGACGAAGCCGGCGCTGTGGTCGACGAGTCCGTCGATGTTCGGGCCGAGTCTGATCAAGAGCAGGAAACCGACGCCCCAAATCAGTAGCCTTTCCCTGATTAGGAGGCGAAGGTGTCGCTGTCACTGGGAATCGACATCGGCGGTACGAAGATCGCTGCGGGCGTCGTAGATGAAGACGGAAAGATCCTTGCACAAAATCGGCGATCTACGCCGGCACGCAATCCAAGTGCTGTTGTTGATGCCATCGTCGAACTGGCGCAGGAATTTAACGACTGGTCCTACGATCGCATTGGCATAGGTGTGGCCGGTTTGGTCGATGTCTATCGATCTCGAGTCATCTTCGCACCCAATCTGGGTTGGGCAGACGAAAAGCTCAAGGCCGCTATCGAGGAGCGAACCGATCGGCTCACCGTGGTGGAAAATGATGCCAACGCGGCTGCCTGGGGAGAGTTCAAGTTCGGTGCTGGCCGAGGATCCACTGACATGGTCATGGTGACGGTAGGCACCGGTATCGGCGGCGGCATAGTGCTCGGCGGCGAGTTGCAGCGCGGTGCCCACGGGATGGGGGCAGAGCTAGGACATTTGCGGTTGGTGCGCAACGGTCAGTTTTGCGGCTGTGGCCGGACTGGTTGCTGGGAACAGTATGCGAGTGGAAACGCGCTAGTACGGACTACTCGGCAGTTGGCGGTCAAGCGGCGCAAGGAGGCCAATATCTTGCTGTCATTCGGTGACGGAACGCCAGAAGGAATCCGGGGGCGTGACATCACTGCGGCGGCTAAGAAGGGCGATCCGGTGGCGATCGATGCTTTCAAGGAGATCGGTAAGTGGCTGGGTCGGGGGATGGCCGAGGTTTCGGCGTTACTTGATCCAGGCTGCTTTATCGTGGGCGGTGGTGTCATTGATGCTGGTGACTTGCTGCTGGAGCCTGCTCGGGAGGTTTTTGGCTCCGAGGTGGTGGCTCGGGAGCACCACGACGTGACTTCGATTATTGCCGCCGAGTTGGGAAATGATGCCGGCATCGCGGGTGCCGCTGACCTCGCCCGGCACTAGCGTCCGCCTGCCACGGCTAGCGGCGTGAATCAGTGAAGCCCTTCTGCGCCGGGCCCTGGCTAGGAACACTTAGCTGTGGTACCCCGGGACGAGTTCGGTGGCTAGTTGCTCCATGAACAAGCCGATGTCGGTCACCACGCCAACGGCCTGTGCGGAACCGCGATCGGACAGTTTCGTCACCGTGGCCGGATTAATGTCGACACAGACCAGTGGTACAGCTGCGGGCAGGAGGTTGCCGGTGGCGATGGCATGCAACATTGTGGCCACCATGATCGAGTAGCCCACCCCATGAATAGCGGCTCGCATCGCCTGCTGGCCTTCAATCACATCGGTGTAGACATCGGGTAACGGCCCATCGTCGCGGGCGGAACCGACCAAGATGAATTTCTTGTCGTTCTTCACCATCGCGTGCATGATGCCACCGGTGATCGTCCCCGCCTCAACTGCGGCCGCGATAGAACCGGCGCGACGGACGCGGTTGATAGCACGCAGATGATGTTCGTGGCCGTGATCCACCCCGGTGGCGTTGCTGAGATCGACACCTAGGGATGTGCCATACATATTGGATTCGATGTCGTGGGTGGCCAGCGCATTCCCTGCGAACAGGACATCGACGAAGCCTGCCTCGACGAGAGCAACCATGGCAGGTCCGGAGCCAGTGTGGACGATAGCGGGGCCGCCGACCCACAGAATCTTGTTGCCCTCGGCCTTTACCCGGCGGAAATCGTCGGCGATATTGCGGACCTGTAAGGCTTGCGGTTTCTCGCTGGAGACGACTGAGTTCATGAACTCGAAAGCGCTCTCGTCCGGGTTCATTGACCGCGGTTCCATTCGGACCCGCACTCCCTCTGCTCCGACAACGACTTGATCGCCAATCTCGATCTCCGACATCGGTTTGGTTGCAGCGGCACCGTTGGCAACGACGATGCCGCAGTCCATCTCTGGTCGGTCCACCCGGTGCCAGTGTCCGTCGAGGAAGATTTCGGTTTCCAGATTGGTGGAGGAGTAGAAGCCTTCCGGGAACGCTCCGGCGACATCAGCGGTAACGAGAGTTGGCTCGCCTGGCTCGGTCAGGTTGGCGCCGTACCGTTGCAGTCGATTGATGACCTGTTGCAGCATCTCGTCTGAGGCAGCGGTCACGGCAATCCGAATTACGGAAGAATCTTCAGCTTTCTTACCCACTTCGAAACGCTCAATAACGTAGTCACCGTCTTGTCCCAGGATCTCGTTTAGGACTTTGGGTAAGCTGCCGTCGTCCAAGACGTGGCCTTGCATTTCAACCCGCTCGGTCGCGGCCATGGCACCTCCAACATGTTGAAAATAGCGTGCCAGATTCAGCCGGGGAATGCGTGTCCGAGGCGAGTTTGTTGGCGCTAAACCACCGCGCCGTCGTCCCAGCCTTCCCGGGGATTTTCCTCTCGGCGGGCGACCAGAGTTCCGAAGCCAATGATGAAGGCTGCTAGTCCCGCGGTGGTGAGAATGTTCGGCAGCCCGAGTACCGCGGTGAGCAGCAGCAGCAGTGGCCCGAGCACGACACCGCCCCAAGCGAAGCGAGAAATATGGTCCTTGGGCCGGGGGATCTCGGGAGGATGAGGTGGAAGGAACTCGTCGTCATGCTCGTCGTGCCACTCTTCACTGGGTGGGGTTGATGCGCCGGAAAGCGCTGTGCGACCGTCAATGAGTCGCGGAAGTCGTAACTCCGGCTGCGGCGGCGGTTCGCTGCGTACTAGCCGATCGGAAAGTTTGACAGTGTCTGAACTGGGGTCTTCAGCCAACAGCTGCGGAAGTACTAGGTCGATAGTGGCTCGTCCCCGCTCCACATCGGCGGCGGGGACCGAGATCATCACGGAGTCACCAGCGGCCTGTTGTTGGGCCGAGATGCCGGAGTCAGCGAGCAACTGAACGACATGATCTGCAAGATCGACAGGCGCACGGCAGAGCGGTGTGTGATCAGTCACTTCGACTCCTCTCCCCGATCGGTCGTTGCTTGGCTGAAACGCTTGGCGCCTCGGGGATGTTCCCGTTGTGGCCATCGTCTCACGCGCAGCCCCAATTCGCGGGTCTCGTTCGGCTACCGGGTGCTGCTGAGCTCGCGAGCGGGCATGAGTACCCTCGATCTGTCGACCAACAGCGTGCCAGCCAGGTGGTAGGGATATCGGGTGCATCTGACCCGCGTAGGCGGGTCGTTGGAACGATAACTGCAGGTTGTGCATCAAACTGGTGACGTCTGCGAATCGATGTCGTGGTTGGGTAGGCAACGAGCCTCTTGGTGGGGCAAGGTAGGGGAATCCCGACCGGGAAAGGAAGCGCCATGTTGTACTGGTTCCTCAAACGCTTCTTGCTCGGTCCCTGGCTGCGGATACTATTCCGGCCCTGGTGTGATGGCGAAGAGAATATTCCCGAAGACGGCGCCGCTATCTTGGTGAGTAATCATCTGTCCTTCTCGGACTCCATCTTCTTGCCGCTCGTACTGAAGCGCCGGGCTACCTTTCTGGCAAAGAGCGACTACTTCACCGGTACCGGGATCAAGGGTGCCCTCACTCGGCTCTTCTTCGGCGGTACCGGCCAAGTACCCATCGATCGCTCGGGCGGAAAAGCTTCCGAAGCTGCGCTGAGCACCGGTCTGCGGATCCTGAATGAGGGGCACCTCCTGGGTCTGTATCCCGAGGGGACTCGGTCCCCAGACGGATCGCTATACCGCGGAAAGACTGGTGCGGCTCGCATGGCCTTGGAAGCCGAAGTTGTAGTTGTTCCAGTAGCTATGATCGGCACCTACGAGGCGCAACCGACCGGGCACGTTTTGCCGCGATTGCGGCGAATCGGCGTTCGTTTCGGAAAACCACTGGACTTGTCGCGGTACTACGGCATGGCAGAAGACCGGTTCGTGCTTCGATCGGTCACCGACGAGATCATGTACGACTTGATGCAGTTGAGCGGGCAGCGCTACTCCGACATCTACGCGGCTGCTGCCAAGAAGCAACTGAGAGAAGATCATGGTCGGATCCCTGAGCAGAGCGATGGAACACATCCTGACGATCGCGCCGAGCAGCAGGCCTAACCGGACTACAGATCGCCCCCTCACGATGGTGCAGTTAGCCTAGAGGGGTGTCCACTATCGAATGGGACACCCGTCCGATTGCCCAAGCCATTCCGTGGCCGGATCAGGACGAGGTGTTGGAAGTCTCCCGACTGCTCGCGCAAACGCCCGGGCTCGTCCATGCGGGTGACTGTGGGCTGCTGACGCAACGGCTCGCTTCAGTGGAGCGTGGCGAATCCTTCGTACTCACCGCGGGAGACTGCGCCGAGACTTTTGGTGCCAATACCGCCACTTCGTTGCAGTCGCGGCTGCGTACGGTGCTGCAGATGGCGGTCATCCTCACCTACGGTGGCTCGTTGCCGGTGGTCAAGATCGGTCGGATGGCCGGTCAGTACTTCAAGCCGCGCAGCAAGCCGGTCGAGAATCGCGATGGGGTGGAACTACCGTCGTACTACGGCGACGCAGTCAATCAACTGCCCTTCGAACCGACCTCTCGCCGGCCCGATCCGCGCCGGATGCTGCAGGTCTACCAAGCCAGCTCAGCCGCGCTCAACTTCATCCGGTCCTTCACCCAAGACGGCAGTGCTGACCTACGTCAGGTGCAAAGTTGGAACCGAGACTTTGTCCGTCAGTCACCCGCGGGTCAGCGCTACGAACGGTTGGCCGCCGAGATTCAGCGGGCGTTGGACTTTATGCACGCATGCGGTGCCGAACATTCCGAGTTCCGTCGGGTGGAGTTCTTTGTCGGCCATGAAGCCATGTCGTTGGACTACGAGCGGTCACTGGTTCGGATCGATCCATCAAGCGGACAGGTGTACGGGTCTTCAGGTCATTTCCTGTGGATCGGCGAGCGCACTCGGCAATTGGACGGCGCGCACGTAGATTTTGCCTCCCGGATCAGTAATCCGATTGGGGTTAAGATCGGCCCCACGGCGGAACCAGACGAGGTTGTTGAGTTAGTGCGGGCGCTGGATCCGCACCGCACTCCCGGTCGGCTCACACTGATCACCCGTCTGGGTGCGGCCAACGTGCAAGATCGGTTGCCGCAGTTGGTATCGGCCGTCACCTCCGCTGGGCTGCCAGTGGTGTGGGTATGCGACCCGATGCATGGCAATACCAAGGAAGCGCCGTCGGGCTACAAGACTCGGCTATTTGATGATGTCGTATCAGAGGTGCGGGACTTCTTCGCCGTGCATCGCAGTTTGGCTACCCACCCGGGTGGGCTGCACGTGGAGTTGACCGGCGATGACGTTACCGAATGCATCGGTGGTACCGAGGGAGTCGCGGAAACCGACCTGGCGGACCGCTACGAGACGGCCTGTGATCCTCGGTTGAACCGGGAGCAGTCACTGGAGCTCGCCTTCATGGTGGCCGAAATGTTGGCCAGTGACTAGCGGCCAACAATCCTGATCAGCGGAACCCGACCAGCAAGCCCGACCAATGACCCCGACCAGCAAGCCCGGCCAGCAAGGCTAGCCGCGAACGGCGTTATCGAGGTAGCTGCGGCCCATGGCAGTTGCCAGCGTTGTTAACTCATGCGTTAGTTCGGGGAGATCGGCTGCTGCCAAGGCCTGTGCTCCGTCCACCAGTGCGATTTCCGGATGTGGGTGCACATCAATCAACAACCCGTCGGCCCCCACTGCCACCGCCGCCCGAGATAGCGGTCGCACCAACTCGCGTTTGCCGCCAGAGTGACTGGGGTCGATGACTACTGGTAGATGGGACAACTTTTGGGCAACGGGGACCGCGGACACATCCAGGGTATTGCGGGTAGCCGTCTCGAAGGTGCGGATGCCTCGCTCACATAGCACGATGTCCAAGTTTCCCCGCTGCGCGATGTACTCCGCCGCCATCAACCACTCCTCGATCGTGGCGCTCATCCCGCGCTTGAGCAGTACCGGCTTGCCCGCGCTACCAGCGGCTTGTAGCAGCCCAAAGTTGGCCATGTTGCGGGTCCCGATTTGCAGCATGTCGGAGTACTCGGCCACTACAGCCACATCTGCCGGATCCACGACTTCGGTCACGATAGGCAAACCAGTCTCGGCGCGAACCTCTGACAAGATCTGCAGTCCGGATTTGCCGAGACCTTGGAAAGCGTAGGGCGAGGTGCGTGGCTTGTAGGCTCCGCCGCGCAAGATCGTGGCACCCAACGCTTGGGCCAGTTGAGCAGACTCTAGGGTCTGCTCTGGGGTCTCTACCGCACATGGGCCAGCCATGACAGAGAGCACCCCGGGGCCGACAGGCACCCGATATTCGCCTTGTCCGACCCACACTGTCGACCGGTCAGGATGATGATCCCGGGATACCAACTTGAATGGGGTAGAAATCCGAACCGTCTCGGCAACTCCGGGCATGCCGGCGAGCTGCAGATCGGCGAACTGCTCCAGGTCTCCGATCAGTCCGATGATGGTGCGGCTTTCACCGCGGGAGACAAAAGCTTCCCCGCCAGCTTCGACCACTCGAGCCACGACAGCGTCGATTTCTGCGTTTTCGGCAGTGGCGTGCATGACGACAACCACGGGAATCCTCCGGATAACTGGGAAAAACCCAGGGTACCGGTCAGTGGCAGCTCATTGACGTGGCGGACCCGACGAACGGCGCGAAAAGCTGCAGATCGGGGTTGCTACTACTCGGAGGGGCTGATCGCACGACCTAGCTTGCGGATGGCAAAGGCTCGCACGATGTCGATAATCCCGGACATCAACGCCCAAGCCCCAGCAAAGATCAGCAGGGTGTAAGCCTTCTCAATCAGGAACTGTCCGGACACCCAGAAAGCGATGATGAGCATCAGGATGCCGGCGATCAGCCCGAGCCACCACAGTTCATTTTCTGCCTTCGAAGCGAACGCCTCCACGATCCATAAGATTGCGATCAGCAGGAACAAGAAGCCCAGTGAGTCAGCTAGCGCCAGGAAGGTGCCGCCAGGATTGAACAGCGCCCAGACACCTGCGATGACCAGCAGCACTCCGAACACGATCCACAGGATCTTCCAGCCACCAGGAGTGACTGCGGCCAAAAAGAAGTTCTGAATGCCGGTGAACAAGAACATGAAGCCCACAATGAACCCCACCGTGGCGGCGGAGGCGGTGTCGATTTGTAGGACAACTAGCGCGACGATCAGCCACAGAATGCCGGTGACCAAGTACAGCCACCAGTACTTACCGATGAATACTGCCTCTTCCCGCTCAGCTGCGGTGGTTTCTTGCGACATGATGCTCCCTTCGTCGCTAGCCCATTCCTAGCGGTCAGCGACACTGTGCGGGCAGAGGCGCGCCGGAGTGTGACCTGCTCGCAATGCCAGCGGGTTGTCAGAAGATGCTGACCGTAATGGTGCTGCCAGCGGGCGCATCGGTTCCGGGGTCCGGATCTGTTTCGTACACCCGATCCAATGGGGTGACGACACCCTCGGAGATTTTTACTTTGAATCCTGCCGCTTCCAAGATGGCCACGGCTTCGGCGCGAGGTAAATCAATCACGTTGGGGACCTCTACCGGCGGTGGCCCATCGGACACGATGACTTCCACTGAGTCGCCCCGGTACACCTTTGCCCCGGAAGCAGGCACGGTCTGGATTACCTTCCCCTCTGGGACGGTCTCTGATTCCTGCATGGTGATTCGCGGCGACAAGCCCAGGTCGGACAGTTGATCGCGAGCGGACTCTTCCGACATTCCGCCGAGGCTGGGTACCTGCACCGGTGCCGGGCCCTTCGATACCAGCAGGGTGATGGGGGCATCCCGTTTCGCTTTGGTTCCGGTCTTCGGATCGGTGCCGATCACGAGCCCTTTGTCGATGTCGTCATCAAACTTCTTGCGTTCTCCGACGACCTGCAGATTAGTGGCAGCCATGATCTCGATGGCTTCTTCCGGTCTTTCGCCACTCACATTGGGCACTGCGTAGCGTTCTGGGCCGAGCGAAACCACCAAGCCCACCTCGGAGCCTTCGCGTGCACTCGCACCAGCCTCTGGGTCGGTCCGGATCACTCGATCTGCGGCGACATCTTCCGAGAAGGCACGTTCACCCACGATTGCTACAAAACCCGCGGTGGTCAGCTTTTCGATGGCCTTTTCCGGCTTGTCGCCCGACACATTGGGTACTTCGGCGCGTGCCAGTGGATTGAACCAGAGGAATGCCGCCAGCCCAGCAACCAACAGCAGGATCACCGCGACAATGCCGATCTTTCGCCCCCAATCCGTGGCTGATCCATCGTTGTTGCGCCCCGCTGCTGCCGGAGCCGCAGCAGTAGTTGTGGCTTCATCGTCTTGGCTTGGATACGGCTGATCAGCGGTAGTCACATCGGAGCCAGCAGTGGTCAAAGGTCCGGCAGCGGGCAGATCAGCAAGCAGCGCTGCTGCTCGGGCCCGGAATTCGCCGACCGTTGCGAGTCGCTGGCTAGGATCTCGCTTCGTTGCCAGCATCACGAGTTCCGCTAACCCCGGCGGGCAATCGGGATTCAGTTCAGTCACTGGCGGCACTGCGGTATTGACATGCTGGCTGGCGACGTCCCAGGAGGTTTCGCCGCTGAACGGCGGCTCACCGGTCAGCAGCTCAAAGAGCAGAATTCCGGCCTGGTAGATGTCAGATCGCTCATCGGTGGGCTGGCCGGAAACTTGCTCCGGGGACAAATACGCCGCGGTGCCGATAAGAGCACCCGAAGTGCGGTTGGAGGGCGCTCGCAACGCCCGGGCGAGACCAAAGTCAGTGACTTTCACTGCGCCATCCGGGGTGATCAAGATGTTTTCCGGCTTGATGTCTCGGTGGACAAATCCCGCGCCGTGCGAAGAGTCCAGTGCCTGCAGGACCTGATCGAGGAGAGTAAGTGCTAGCGCAGGTTGGATGGCACCGGTCTCGCGCAGAACCGCCCGTAGTGTCCGACCCGGCACATACTCCATGATCAGGTAGACCAGACCGTCCCACTCGCCTTGGTCGTAGACGCCGACAACGTTGGGTTGTGACAGTCGAGCGGCGGCTTTCGCCTCGGCGTGGAAGCGGGCGAGGAAATCTGGATCTTCGGCCCAGCGCTCATGCATGACCTTCATCGCCACGAGCCGGTCCAGCCGGAGGTCTAGCGCCCGGTAAACGGTCGCCATGCCGCCGACCGCGATCCGGGATTCAACCCGGTAGCGGCCATCCACCGTGCGGCCGACCAAAGTGTCGGCGACCATCGTTTCCATCAGGATCGAGTGTACGGTCGCAAGGATGATTCACTAGCCACAACCGAGGTGATGGGAGGGAAGTCATGACGTATTTGATCGTGCTGACCTTCATTCTGCTCGGCAGCGCTTGGTTGGAATGGGGTTTGCGCACCCGAGTATTGCGCCGCTGGCGACGATTGCTGCTGGCGCTACTAATAGGTGGCGCGCCTTTTCTGCTGTGGGACATCTACGCAGTGGCGGCTGGTCATTGGTGGTTCGACTCGGAGCAGTTGAGTTCCGTAATGTTGCCATTCGGTATCCCGCTGGAGGAGTTTCTGTTCTTCCCCATAGTGGGCTTCGCGGGCATTTTGACCCTAGAAGCGGTGAGATCGGTGCGAGGTGGGCCGATGGGTGATGAGCCGGTAGCTGCGGTGTCCGCGAAGTCGGACGGTGCTGACGGATGAGCTACACCCTGATTGCGGTAGTTGCCGTGGCGGCCGTGATAGTCGTCGACTTGGCGGTATTGCGTACCCGATTGCTGTTGCGAGCGGATTTTTGGATTGCTTACGCCATCATGTTTTTCTTCCAGCTGCTAACCAACGGCGTGCTGACCGGCCGTGAAGTAGTTCAGTACGCCGATGATTCGTTTCTTGGCGTGGGAAACGACGTTGCCGAGCCAGTCTTCATCGGCTCTGGGCGGCTGTTCTTCGCTCCGGTGGAAGACCTGCTGTTTGGTTTTGCCATGATTTTGCTCATCTTAGCGGTGTGGATTTGGCTGGGTCGGCGCGGTTTGCAGCGGACTCCGACTAGCGGGCCGCCGCGCTGGCAAACCCCGATCGAGGCGGCGGAATAGTCCCCGATCCGAAATGTTTGCGTGCTCGCCGGGCAGCTAGCCAGTGTGGTGCTGCCACTTGCAGTCGCTGCATGGTTGGCACCTTTGCCCGTTGATCGAAAATTTGGTAATCGATCGCCTCCACCCGGTCAGCGATGCCGCAGTAGAGAACTCGTGCAGCTTCGATAGTGTCTCGGACCGCTGGATGTAGTAGTTCGATCGTCGGCTGGGCGCGCTCGGAAAGTTCGCGGACCCGGGTTATCTGGTCGGCAAGGGCCGCTCGGAGATCATCGTCAACGACTCGGCGTTGTAGTGATTGTCGAGTGACGCCGTGCTCAGCAAGCTCGGATAGCGGCAGATAAATCCGGCCTCGCTGGAGATCCTCGTCGATATCTCGAATGAAGTTCGCCAGTTGAAATGCAATACCGAGGTCCATGGCGCCGGCAGCACATACCTCGGTATCGGTGGGTTCCAGCAGTGGGAGCATCTGCAGCCCGATGACCGCGGCAGATCCGTAGACGTATTCGTGGAGGTCTTCGTAGGTCTGATAATCAGTGACGGTGAGATCCATCGCCATCGAATGCATGAAGGCGGTGAACGTGTCGGCGGGAATCTGCCACCGCATCGCGGTATCCGCCACCGCCGCCAACACCGGTTCGGCAGCCTCGCCGCGGTCAAGGGCGACGAGGAGTCGCTCATTCAGATGATCCAGCGCTGCTCGACGCTGTCCTACTGACCGATCGCCAAAGGCATCAACGATCTCGTCGGCGTAGCGGGCGAAGCCATACAGCGCGTGCACGAAAGGTCGCTTGGCCGGCGGTAGCAGCAAGGTCGCCAAGTAGTAAGTTTTCCCATGCTCGGCGTTCAACCGCCGACAAATGGCATAGGAGCGCTCCAACCAGGGATCAGTGATCCCGGCAGCGGCTAACTCGTTACGCATGAGGTGATTGTTTCACCTCGGCAGTGTCAGCGGGAATCGACCCGGCTGTCGAGTCGGCGTTGGTGGCCCAGTCGTGCCGAAACATTTAGGAAACAACCACCATCTGCTCGGCGCGCTGCTGTGCGGCATGGCTTTCTGGATGCAAGCCATGCGAGCCGGGGTCCTTCAGGACGAGTTTGCGCTCTCGCGGACTAGCAAGCAGGATCAACGCCACGATCCCAATAGCTACGCCGATGGCGACAAGGTCGGTGAGTTCCAGCAATGTATCCGACGTGGCGCTGCTCTCCGCCATTCCGTGAACCGCAAACGCTGCAGTCAGCAGTACCGTCCAGCGCAGTTGCCGCTCGCTGAGCCCAGTCACCGCAAACAGCGGCAGCGCCCACAGCAAATACCACGGCTGAATGACCGGCCCCAGCAGGATGACGGCCCCGAAAGCCAGCGCTGTGCCCCTTAACGCACTGCGGCCCTGCGGTCGCAGGCACAGATAAGTCACGATGATCAATGACAGCACTAGCCCAATCGCTCGGAAAAATGCCACGGCCCCGTCATTGCTATCGGTCAGTCCCACAAACTCCAGGGCGCCACCGAAGATCATGCCGAGGGCGGTCGGTGGCGATAGCCAAGTCTTTACTTCCCCCGGTGCTGACAGCGCAGACAGCCACCCCAAGCCGGTACCGGTCATGAGAGCACAGATCCCGAAGGCAGCTGCGGCGGATAGCGTCACCCAGATCCAGGCGACGATTCGGCGCCCGAATGATGAGTGAGTGCCCGCCAGCAAAATGCCAATGAACGGCAGCGATAGAAAGGCGATTGGTTTCACGGCAGCAGCTAGTCCCACTAAGGCGGCACCACCTAGAGCAGATCCGAGACCGCGGCAGGCGGCGAGGAAACCCAGCAGCATGAGTCCGGTCATGAGCGCGTCGTTGTGCGCCCCAGCAATGAAGTGCATGATGACCAGCGGATTGGCAACCGCGATCCACACCGCCTTCGACGGATCGATGCCATGCTGTCGGGCCAGCGCGGGCACCGCCCATGCCATCATCGCTACCCCGATCACGGCGAGCAGTCGGAACATGATGGCACCAAGCAGGGCGTTTTCACCGGCGAACTCGGCGACCCCGCGGGCTAACATCAGCCAAAACGGCCCGTAGGGAGCAGGGGTGTCTCCCCACATCGGGTCTGCACCATCGGCGAACCACCGGTCCAGAACTGAAACGCCACTGGCGTAGGGGTCATAGCCCTCTAACAGGAGCCGGCCCTGGCCAAAGTATGAGTACACGTCCCGGCTAAACAGCGGTGGCGCGAAAAGAAGTGGCACTGACCATACGGCCACTAATGCCGCTATCCGCTCCGGTCGCCAGGGCAAACCAGACAGAAGGTCGTATCCAGTGACCAGCCAGGTCTGCAGCAAGACGGCAATACCAGCAGCGATCATCAGCCGCGACAGCACCAGTCCGGAAGAACTGTCTCGTAGCAGTGCTCCCAGATCGGCGTCATGCAGGCTGGAGTTCAGCGGCAGCCAACCCACACCGATCGCGCCGATGGCTACTAGCGCCGTACCGATGAAGCCAGGGAGCCCATAACGGAGGAGAAACTGTGGCCAGGTATCTCGGTCGCGCATCCCGGTGTCGGGTTCAGGGGGTGCCGGCGAACTGCTCACGCTACGAGGCTACCTAGCCGGGCACCAGTGGCTGTGGCTGGATCTGGAATCAGCCAACCAAACCTCCTGCTAACCCGCGACGATCCGCTCCGCGGCAAGTCGGCCGGAGACCAAAACCATGGGCACCCCAACGCCTGGCTGGGTGTTCGAACCAGTGAACACCACGTTCTCTCCCCACAGATTGCCGCTGCGGAAGGGGCCGGTCTGCATGAACGTGTGAGCGGCTGCGAAGGGTGCGCCAGCAGCCATCCCGCGTTGCTCCCATTCAAGTGGAGTGGTGATGTGCTCTACCTCGATGGAGTCGGCAAAGCCGCGGTACCCGGCACGTTCCATCGTGGTCAGCATGTGATCTCGATAGCGGGGTGTTTCCCGTTGCCAGTCGATATCCGCGGTGGTGTTGGGCGTGGGGAAGAGGATGTAGTAGGCGTGCCGCCCGGCGGGGGCTAATGATGGATCGTCCTTGCTCAAGCAGGTGACCATGAAGCTGGGATTGCTCATCACCTCGCCGCGGTCAATGATCTCCTCGAAGGTTCCTCGCCACGACCGGCCAAAGTGAATGTTGTGATGCGCAATCGCAGGGTATTCCGCTGTCGAACCGGCGAGCATGACCACAGCAGACGGGCTGTACTTCAAGCGGCGCAGTGACCACTTATCCACTCCCAGCAGGTCGCGATAGGCCACCGGCAGATCGGCATTGACAACGACCACATCGGCGGCAATTCGCTCACCGTCAGCCGTAATGACAGCGCTAGCGCGACCATTACTGTGCTCAATCCCTGCCACTTCGGTCTCGTAGCGGATATCGACACCGTGCTTGGTGGCTGCCCCGGCCATCGCCACTGGTATTTCGTGCATACCGCCGCGCGGCACACTAACCCCGGCGACGCTGTCCATGTAGGAGATCACTCCGTACAGCGCCATGGCCTTCAGCGGTGAGACGCCGGCGTACATGGCTTGGAACGAAAGCGCCCGAATCGTGCGGGGATCAGTCAGGTACTGCCGGACTTTCCGGTCCAGCCGTAGGAAGCCGCCCATGCCTACTAGTCGAAGAAGGTTGGGGGTCAGTAAGTTCCAGGGATGGTCGATGTTGCGATCGATAAAGTCGGAAAACTCCACTTCATATAGTCGTCGCAGGTAGGCGACATAGCGGCGGTAGTTGTCAGCCTCGGCTGGTCCACACTCCGCGGTGATTTCCGCTGCCATCCGGTCAATGTCGGAATAGACATCTAGCTGACTGCCGTCCGGGTAGTAGGTGCGGTAGGCAGGCTCGAGTGGCATCAGGTCTAACCAGTCGGTGAGTGACTCACCCACGGCTCCCAGTGCCTCGTCAACTAGTGACGGCATGGTGAGGACCGTGGGGCCGTTGTCAAAGGTGTAGCCGGAGTCCACGATGCGTCCCGCTCGACCGCCCGGGATGCTGTCGCGCTCCAGCAACGTTACTTCTCGACCCTGTCCAGCTAGTTGCAGCGCGCAGGACAAGCCAGCCAAACCTGCTCCCACAACGACAACACGATCGGTGGGTCCGGAAACGGTCTTCATGTCAGTACTTCCTTTGCGTAGCGGCGGTGATGAGGCCGTCCAATACCGCGGTACTGGTGCTGTCGAGCAGCGGGTTCGCGGCGGCCATACGAGCCTGTTCGGTGAGAACGGAAATCTGCTGCTCGACTTGGTCCCGGGCGCCGGTCGCGACAATGAAGTCGGTCATGGCGGCCACCGCGGTGGCATCTGCGGCGGCATCACCGAAGTGGGTGAGGAACCCATGCTGTTGTTGGGAAGATGCTTGCTCTAGGGCATGGGCCACCAAGACGGTGCGTTTTCCCTGCAGCAGATCATCGCCGGCAGGTTTGCCAGTAGTGCTCGGATCACCGAAGACTCCCAGTAAGTCGTCCCGCAGTTGGAAGGCTTGCCCCAGTGCTAGGCCGTAATTGCGCAGCAATTGCATGACCTCCGGTTGGCCATCGGCCAGCGCGGCGCCCAACTGCAGTGGCCGCTCAATGGTGTATTTCGCGGACTTGTAGGTGATGACCCGCATCGCTGACTCGGTGGTGGGCGTTCGTCGCGCCTGTTCCAAGATGTCGAGGTACTGGCCAGCCATCAGCTCGGTGCGAAGTTCGTCATATACGGCTTTGCCGCGGCCGAGAGCGTCCGGTGGCAGATCCGCCTGCATCAGCAGCATGTCAGCCCAGGTCAGACATAGATCGCCAACCAGGATCGCCGCGCCGGTGCCGAAGTCGGCTGCCGAGCCAGACCACTGGTCTTGTTCGTGTTGGGTTTGGTACTGCCGATGCACTGCCGGAGCACCACGGCGGACGTCGCTGCGGTCCATGACATCGTCGTGGATCAGCGCGCAAGCCTGCAGCATCTCCATGGCGGCGGCAGCGGTAATGATCGGCTCGCAGTCCGCACCTCCGGCCGCCCGCCAGCCCCAGTACAGGAAGACCGCGCGCAGTCGTTTCCCGCCGGCGACAAAATCCGACACCGTGTCAGCGAGCCCGGCCGCGTCCGGGCTGATGCTGGCCAGCGGTGGCCGCTGCACGGCAAGAAACTCGGTGAGGCGTTTGCCAACGCGTTCCCGGACGTCATCAACCTGCCAAGGCTCAGTGATTTCCACTCTTTGAGGGTACGGGTCGGCGAACCAGGCACAACTCCACTCCCCGGCTAGTGGCAACTGTCGGTCAGGAGCGGCGGGGTAGCTCGGCGGTTACGAGCGGTCAGCAGCGGCAGCAGCGCCATGCGGATTCGGCGCCCGACCGGTTTGGCGAATGCCTGCCAAACGGCGAATTGGTGACTTTGAGTGCGTTGCTGCACTAGGTTCGGCCTCAATGTCTACCCGTGGAGGAATCTGAAGTGAGCGAGTCACAGCCGACAGCCGATGAGTCAGCAAGTACTGGCGGATCAGGCAGCAGCAGGTCCCTTCCCTGGCAAGTCGCCACCATTGTCCTCGCGATCGCAACCATCGGATTCGCGATCTGGGGCTTCAATACAAGTAGTCAGTTGAGCGAAGAGCAGGCATCCGCCCAGCAGCAGATCGCAGACTTGGAGCAGCAACTGACAGCCGCGGAAAATGCCGCCAGTGTCAAGGACGCTGCCGAGGAGAAGCTCATTGAGTCGTTGCGGAGTAAGGCTGACGAGTACAAGAGCCAACTCAAAGTCGACACCAGCGATCTGAAGAGTGATGCCACTGAGATCAAAAAGCTGGAGCAGGAATATGACGACGCGCAGGTGGAGGCAAAGAAGAAGGAGAATAACCTCGAGGCCCAGCTGAAGGCGTCTCAGGCTGAGGCGGCTCTCGCCAAGAAGTGCGCAACGCTGATGGCCAACGGGCTGATGAAAATTTTCGAGAGTAAACCCACCAGCGCGATCTTCAAAGAAATTGATCAGTTGCTGTCTGATGCCTCGGCGGCTTGCGGCAAAGTCATCGACGTCAACGATTCCTAACTGGCGCTCGGGCTGCCACTGGGCTGCAGCACGGCGGTACCTGACTCCAACGCAGTTGTCTGAGTTGCCGTTCCCGTTGCTGCGGTAGCCTGCCACAATGGCCGCGGCGATCAACTCCACTCTGGGCAACGCACTCAGCGAGGGCACCCCGTCGTTCTCGTTCGAGTTCTTTCCACCCAAGACCGATGAGGGTGAATACCGACTGTGGCAGGCGATTCGTGAGTTGGAATCGTTCCACCCGACCTTTGTCTCGGTAACCTACGGGGCCGGCGGCACCACCCGCGACCGCACCGTACGGGTCACCCAGCGCATCGGGCAGGAAACCACACTGCGACCGGTCGCCCACCTCACCTGCGTCGGTGCTGACCAAGACGAGTTGCACGGGGTCATTGCCGAGTACGCAGCCGCTGGCATCCACAACGTGCTGGCCCTGCGCGGCGATCCGCCCGGCGGGCCCGGAACGCCCTGGCAATCACATCCAGGCGGACTGGACTACGCGGTGGAATTAGTGCGGCTGCTGCGGGAGTTGGGGTCGTTCACCATCGGGGTCGCGGCTTTCCCGGAAGGTCATCCCGAGGCACCCGATCTAGATTTCGACGTTTCGGTGCTTCGCGCCAAACAGGAGGCAGGGGCCGAGTTCGCCGTCACCCAGTTCTTCTTCGACGCAGCCGACTACTTGCGCCTACGCGATCGCGCCGTTGCCGCTGGCGTGACGATCCCGATCATTCCCGGCATCATGCCGGTGACGAACCTGGGTCAGATCAAGCGGTTCGCACAGTTGTCTGGTGCTGCCTTTCCCGAGCAGTTGGCTGCACAATTCGAACGAATCAGCGAGGATGCACCAGCCGTGGCCCAGTTGGGGGTCTCATTGGCCACGGCCATGTGCCAAAACTTGCTGGCAGAAGGTGCACCGGGACTTCACTTCTACACGCTCAACCGATCACAGGCGACGAAGAGCATCTACACCGCATTGGGACTACACCCGCAGTAGTCGTGGGTTGTGGGACAAGGCAACCGGAATGACCGTGCTTGTGCTGCAGCACGTTGATCAAGAGGGACCGGGTCGGATTGCTACCGCCCTTGCGGCTGCGGGCCACCAGATTGTGGTTCTCCGCCCGGATGCTGGCGACTCGGTGCCCCCGGTGCCGGGAGACTACTCCGGTGTTGTCGTGCTGGGTGGTCCGATGGGGTTAGCGGATGCCGACGATCTGCCTTTCCTGCGAGCCGAGCAGCTGCTTGTGGCGGAGTGCGTTCTGGCTGGCGTGCCAGTCCTCGGGGTGTGTTTGGGCGCGCAACTGCTGGCCGCGGCGCTGGGCAGTGCCATCCGCACCGGGGGTGAATGGGAGTTGGGTTGGCATCCCGTTCACCTGGCCGCCGCAGCCGAACAAGACCAACTCTTTGCTGATCTGCCCGCAGCCATCCCGGCGCTGCACTGGCACCGTGACCGATTCGACTTGCCGCCAGGAGCGGTCGGACTCGCCTCCTCTGCCACGACCGGTGTGCAGGCGTTTCGGTTTGGAAAAAGTGCCTACGGGCTGTTGTTTCATTTAGAGGCTGATGACGGGCAGGTTTCAGCGATGGCGGCGGCCTTTCCCGGCGATGTCATCGCTGCTGGCAAGTCACCCGAACAACTCCACGACCCACAACGACAACACGCGGCGACGCAGATTGCCAGTCACGTGTTCGGGGCCTGGGCGGGGCTTGTCGACAATCGGGACGCCAGGCCGTTGTAGAACAGCCAACCAGTAGGTGTCGCGGAGTGCCGAGACTGTTGTCTCGACTGCAGGTGTATGGCAGGGTCGGGCCATGAGATCAGCGCTGCGCACCACTACCTTTGGGCTCGCTGGCATCCTTGCCACCACCCTTGTTGTCGGCGGCTTGGCCGCACCGATTGCGGTTGCTGCGCCACCCGGAGCCCCCGGCAAGATCAGCAAGCTAAAGACCGCGAAAATCCAAAAGAAGAAAGCCACCATTAAGTGGCGCACTCCCGCTGGTGGCAAGCACCCGGTCACGGCCTTCCGCAGCCGCATCAAGAAAAACGGCGAGTGGAAGAAGTGGAAAAAGCAAAAAGCTGGCAGCGGCAACAAGCATTCGCGCACTTTCAAGAAACTCAACTCCGGTACCGAGTACACCGTGCAGGTGCGGGCGGTGAACAAGAAGGGATCCGGGCCGAAGAAGCCGATCACCTTCGCTACCAAGGGCGGCGATCAGACGTCCAAGAGTTACCAGGAGTTGATGCAAGACGTCATCATCAACGCAGATCTGTGGAGTAAACAGCCAAAGATGTTGGCGGCTGGGCTTGGCTTCACCAACATCATTGGCGTGCCCGGGCTAGATGCCAGCAATCCAGCGTTGAGTAAGGCATTGCTGCAGCGGATCGGCGGTGCGTGGAATGACCCGCAGTGCTCGACCACCGACATCCCACTCGTTGCCTACACCTCGGCAAATACTCCGGAGCAGATCTACAACTCTTTCGGCAAAGAGGTGTACTACGCCGACGGACTACCGATCGAGTTCACCTGGCCGGTGTTGCCCAGCACCGTTGGTCCGACTGACTTCGCGGTGGAGTTGAACGATGGCAGCATCGTTACTCCCGAAGCGGCATCGATCATGCCGAACTTCGAGTACAACGAGCGGGCGGTAGTGGTGATCTTCGGCTACTACGGCAATCGGATCCCGCAGGATCAGCCCGGCGCGTTGTACCCAGTCAAGATTTCCGTCGTGGGTGACAAGACGCCAATGAAGCTGGTTGGTCCCGGAAACAAGATCGTGCCTGCGGTCGGGATGTCTGTCGACGCCCCCGGTTCGCCCTACGTCGCAGACGACAGCATCGTGGCGGACCGCAAAGGGCCGCGACTCGTGGGCGCAAAGTTGAACGTGATGGACACGGCAGGGGAGGGTGGTCCACAGATCTTCGGCAATGGAATTCTGCCCAATGATGGTGCCGCCCTCTACGGCGATCGCGCGGAGTATCGACTCCGGGTCTTCACCACCGGCGGCATGACAGCCGATGGAGTTCGGGGACTACATCCAGACGAATACGAAAGCTTCTTCCGAGTCAACGCCACCGCGCCCGGTGGGGGTGCGATATCACTCACCCAAGTCGGCGTGGACTACCAAGTGGCCGGCGGCACGCTGCGAGTCGAGGGTCTAGCTGATCTGGGGCTGAAGCAAGACTCGTATGACGACTGCTATGTGGAGGATAAGGACAACCAAATCGACATCATCTTGTCTGGTGATCGGACCGCTGCGGAGTCCATCACAACCGTGGAAATCCCCGGCACCGACGGCTACGGCCCGCTCTACAACCCCGGCGGCCCCGGCAACCAGCCATTCCCCGGTTGGTTGTATTCCTCGGCCTCGCCACCGATCACCCAAGATGTGACGATCGCGCTAGACGATCCGATGACGGTGACTTATCAGGCCGACTAGCGCCAGTTAGTTGGTGAAGGTGCGGGCGTCCGAGTCACCGGCGCGAGGAGTTGACATGGATGGCGTCAACTGCAGCCTCGGTAGTGGAACCCGTTGCGCTAGTCGATGAACAACTTCGGGCGGTGGACACTGAACAGCGGGCAACGAAGGAATCGGGGTATCCAACGAGCTCGCTACGCCACTACGGCGTGACCGTACCTGAAATTGGGGCTGTCGTTCGTCCCATAGCCAAGCAGGTGGCAGGTCACGATCAGTTGGTGCAGCTAGTCACCATGCTCGGGGATGAACCGCGAGATGAGCCAGGCCACGAGCGGCGATTCGCTGCTGCAGTCCTGATAGCGCAACGTCTCGACCTGCTGAGTGTTGCCGACACAGTACTCATCGAACGACTCGTCGGGGAGTCGGAGACATGGGCGCTAGTGGACACGTTGGTTCCCCAGCAGGTGGGACCGAGCTGAACGATTCCGGTCTAGCGGATGCGTCGCTTGACCGGGACTTTGGCGCCGGGCCCCACTGAGTTGACGGCACGGACCTGAACTTTGACCTTGCTGCCACTGGGGAGTTTGCGTAACCGGTTCAGAGTCTTCCTGGCCTTACCATTCTCGGTGCCGAACTTCATGGAGCGCCAAGATTGCCAAGGGCTCTTGTTGCCGTCCACCTTGCTGCGCAGCCTGAACTGATAGCCGGTGACGGCACTTGTACCCACAGACTTCGGCGCCCGCGCCACCAGCACGTACTTCGTCTTGCCACGTTTGCGAGTGACCTTGAGTTTCGCCCGAGATACCTTCCCCGGTGATCCCGCCGCTGGGCCATTACCTGGGGAGCCGCTGGTTCCATCGGGGTTCTTGCCGCTTCCCGGGTTGCCGCCGGTGCCGGGATTTACTTTTGCTCGCTTCATCAGATCTTGCAGGAGTGCGGTTTTATCCGGGTGGGTAGTGGTCCAGTCATCGGTGAGGATTCCGCCGGTATCGCCGGAGTTGGGATTCCAGGACCAGTAGGTCCAGTGCATGCCCTTATCGGCGAGGTAGTTCGCGAATTGGCGGATCCAGCGGCCCTCGGTGGTGTCTGTACCGACGTTCTTGGCGCCGAACTCGCCAATCAGGATGGGGGCGGTGTTGCTGTCGTGCAGGTAGCCGAAGCCAGTGTCCCACCGCTGGGTGAGAATGTCGGCCATGTTGGGGTCAGAAAACCAGGGCTGATCATGCACACCGGGGCCGTATTCGTGCGGGGAGTACACCAGTCGGTTGCCGACGCTGAGTCGCACGGGGTGGCTTGCGGCACCTTCGAGGTTGCCACCCCACCAATGGCGATCCAACTGTTGTCCGGGAGCCGGTCCTTCGATGCCCTCCACGATGATCAGTTTATTGGGTGCGATTGCCAAAGCGGCGTTGCCGGCGCGTTCGGCAGCACGCCGCCAGTCGGTGGCTTTGCCGTCGCCCCAGGTGGCGGAACCGTGGGGTTCGTTTTTCAGGTCGAACCCGATCACGTTCTTGGTATCGCGGTAGCGGCGGGCGAGGTCTTTCCAGGTGTTGACCCAGTCGGTTTCGGTGAATCCGTCTTGCCCGTACCAGAGGTCGTACATGAATCCGTCGTCTGCTTGCGAGTGGTTATCCAAGATGATCATTAACCCGTAGTCACCAGCGGCAGTGATGACGGCATCCATGACTTGTCGTGGCGTCCGACCTTGCAGTTCCTCGTTGCGGCCACCGCCATAGTCGATACCGCTGGTGGCGGTGGAGCGCAATGCCGCCAAAGAGAACGGTAACCGGATGGTATTGAACCCCAACCCGGCGATCTGGGCGAGCATGTCGCGGTAGTCGCGTGACCACAATCCGTGCGGGGCATGGGCGGCAGTTTCCATGCCGAACCAGTTCACCCCCTGCAAGATCACCGGCCGGCCGTCAGCAGCCACAATCTGATTCCCACTAGTGCGTAGCGGCAAGGCCGGCAGATCCGACTCTGCTCGAGCGGGTGCGGCGGCTCCCTGGGTGGTGGCTGCGACGAGTCCGAGCCCAAGCGCGAAAGCCAACGCAAGTACTAGAGCCCGGATTCGCGGTTGTGTTCCGGTAAGTCCAATAGTCATGACCACATCCCTGTTCGATGTCGGTGTTTGTCGAAAAGACTGATCGCCCGCTCGAGTCATTCCTACGACTCAGTGCAGTCCCACTTGGTTCCTGCGATTTACCTGAAATCCACTGCATGTCGTAATCTGCGCCACCCGTTGCCACCACAATCTGCTGCCTGATATCAGGAGCTGGCACTTCAGGCTGCGAGATGACTGCCGCTGTCATTCGTGGGGAGGGCAGGTTAATGAATCATGACAAGCAGGAGGGAGCGGGCCGCAATCCGGCTATGGTGAAACTGATCGATACGAGTCGAGGACGCGGTAGTGATGACGCAAGAGTTGGACGAAACTCCGCTGGTGGTGGTGGCGAATCGCCTACCGGTGGAGTTTGACCATGAAGCCGGTGACTGGCGGGCCGCTCCCGGCGGCTTGGTGACTGCAATGGAGTCGGTACTCCGTCATCGTAGAGCGCTATGGATTGGCTGGAATGGCATCTTCAGCGATGAGGCAGACACCGTCCCACCGCTGCCGGCAGCGACAGGTGAACTCGAACTAGATGAGGTGCCGCTCAGTCGAGCGGAAATCGAGGGCTACTACGAGGGGTGCTCGAACGGAGCTATTTGGCCGCTCTACCACGACGCCATCGTTCCGCCCGTCTATCACCGCACCCAGTTCGAGTCGTATCGCAGAGTCAATGAGAAGTTCGCTCGCCGAATCGCGGAAGTGGCGCCGCAGCATTCACAGGTGTGGGTACATGACTACCAGTTGCAGTTGCTGCCCAAGATGTTGCGCGCGCTGCGGCCTGATCTGAAAATTGGGTATTTCCTACATATCCCCTTCCCCCCGGTCGAGGTTTTCAGTCAACTCCCGTGGCGGCGACAAGTCCTGGAAGGCCTGCTTGGAGCCGATCTGGTGGGTTTTCAGACCAAGGAAGCGGCGCTGAATTTCCTGCGGTTGGTGCGCAGATTTGTGGCACTCCGACCCGGTGGCGATCGTGTCGTCGTTGACGAGTTGAACGGGCCGCGGACGGTGCGGGTAGATGCATTCCCCATCGGCATCCGGGCGATGGACTTCGCCGACCTGGCGGCGAGTCCAGAAGTTCAGGCCCGGGCAGCTGAGATTCGTAGCGATCTTGGTGATCCCGATGTCCTGCTATTGGGTATTGACCGACTCGATTACACCAAGGGCATCGACGTCCGCATCAGGGCGGTGACCGAACTGCTGGAAGACAACGAGCTGGATCCGGAAAAGACCGTCTTTGTCCAAGTGGCCACACCGAGTCGTGAAAATGTGGAGGAGTACCAGCGAATCCGTGACGATGTTGAACTACTGGTGAGCCGAGCGAACGGTGATCTGGGATCGCTGGGCACCACCCCCGTCCAGTACCTCCACCAGACGCTGACGCGCACGGAACTCGTCGCCATGTACTCCACCGCGGACGTCATGTTGGTTACCCCGTTACGAGATGGCATGAACTTGGTCTGCAAGGAGTACGTGGCCTGTCGTTACAACGAGGACGGGGCGCTGGTTCTCAGCGAGTTCACCGGTGCCGCCAATCAATTGGGCGATTCCTGGCTAGTGAACCCGTTTGATATTGATGGCGTGAAACGCAGCATCATTGATGCGGTCCGAGCGGATCCGGCAGAGGCACATCGCAGAATGCTGGCCCTACGGCACGCTGTCTTCGAAGACGATGTGGAACGTTGGGCAACTAACTTCCTGACGCAACTGGAGGACTAGCCGTGACATTGCCGGAGTCGCTGCGCCAAGCGATCTCGCGGGCCGCGGCATCGCCTCGACTGCTGTCGTGCTGGGATTTTGACGGAACCCTCGCCCCGATCGTGTCCGACCCGCAGGCAGCTCGACCATTGCCTGGCGCGGTGTCATTGCTGCAGCGGCTCGCAGAGCTACCGGACACTGAAGTGGCGCTGTTGTCGGGTCGGGCTCGCGCAGATTTGGCTCGGCTATCCGGAGTGGTCGATCCAATCCTGCAGATTGGTTGTCATGGCGCGGAACTTCCCGCACAGCTCACCGGATCTGCTGCTAGTGGCGACGCGGACCTGCTGCAGCGAGTAGTGGCCGCCGTCGGACAGATCACGACCGGAGCCACTGGATCATTACTGGAGACCAAACCGGTCAGTGTGGCGGTGCACGTCCGCAACGTCGCCGATCGGCAGCAAGCCCAGCAAATCACCGAGGAAGTGATTGCCGGACCGGGGTCATGGTCAGGGGTGCACATCACCACTGGCAAGGAAGTGGTGGAACTGTCGGTAGCCCGTGGGGACAAAGGGGCTGCGATTTCACTACTACGGCAACGATTCAATGTAGATCTGGTGACGTTCATCGGTGACGATGTGACCGACGAACGAGGTTTTGCCGTTCTGTCGGCTCATGATCTGGGCATCAAAGTGGGGGAGGGCGACACTGCCGCATCATTCCGAGTGGCCACTCCAGACGAGGTGATGGCAGTTCTGGAATTACTGCTCAAGCAGCGCAGCGAGTCAGTTACTGGCTAGTTGATCGGCGCCGCAGGGAATTTCGGCCCAGATCGTCTTCGTATGGGCGCCGACTTCCCAACCCCAGTTCGAACTGAGTGCCGCAACCAGGTGCAGTCCCCGACCGCCGGGTTCGGTGTCACCTGGTGCGCGGGTCTCGGGTAGTGCTTCTACTTGCTCGTCGTGAACCTCGATACGGAGCAAACTGCCGGACACTCGCAGATGGAGCGACACCTCGCCAATTCCGTGAGTTGCTGCATTGGTCACCAGTTCCGATGCGATCAGGAGCGCATCATCCAGGCAGGAAGACAGTTGCCAGTCCGTCAACGCGTTGCGCACCGCGTCGCGGGCTTGCCGAGCCGCGAGGTCGCTTTCGCTCAGGGTGAGGTGACGGTCCATGCCGGTGGGATACCCCGGTGCGGGGCCAGTAAACCTCGGCGGCGGGTCATCGCCGTTATTCACCCGATTGCCGGAGGAAGCGGTCGAGCAGTTCTGCGAGTGCTGCTGGCGTCTCGACGGCGGGGCTGTGGGCGGCCTCGGGGATAACCACCGCGGGACTTCCGAGTTGGAGGGCCATGAGCGCCATCTCGTCAGGGTGCCACGACGTGTCGTCGTATTCACCATAAGCCACTAAGCAGGGCAGGCCAGCGGTCACGACTTGGGCGAGGTCAGCGGTGCGATCCGGACAGCGGGTCAAGGCCCGTGCCATGGCATAGAGCGCTCCCGGTGAGCTGATGATCCAGCGCGTGTGCAGGAACTCGGCAATCTCAGCGGGTGGGGCGGGTACCCCATCAGCTCGCTCTAGTTCGGTTTTTGCCTGCCAGATCTGCTCCATGGTCAGTTCCGGGATCACCGACATCAGCAGCGCCAACCGATTGTGATGACGTTCTGGCAGCGCGCCGGGTCCGGAGTTGAGCAGGGTCAGGCTGTGAAAAGGTTCGGCGTCCGCAAGGACGGCTTCCCTGCTCACCAATCCGCCGAACGAATGGCCCAGCAGATGCACTCCACCAGCATGGCGGGCGAGGTCCAAGACATCGCGTCCCCAGCCGGTGAGAGAGAAGCTACGGTCTTCGGCTGGCCCGGTGCTTTGATACTGGCCGTGTTGATCGATGGCCCAACTCGACCAACCCCGTTCCGCCATCAGGGGGAGCAACGGCAAGAAATCTTCCTTGCTACCGGTGAATCCGGGCACCATTAAAATATCCGGCAGTGGGGCCTCGCCCGAGCGCAAAGCGGCCAATTCACCGGTGTGTGTCGTGACCGTTAGCGGTTCGACACCAGAAGGTAATCGCAATGAGGGTGGGATACTCATGAAAAGCAGAATATGATCAGCGATGGAGGGTTTGTCGGACCGACCCTTTTGCAGGTCCGGCGCACGTGAGGGGTAAGCAGATATGACGCGAATAATCGCTGTCGCCAACCAGAAAGGCGGGGTGGCCAAAACCACCACCGTCGCTTCCATCGGCGCCGCTTTGGCTGAGCAGGGTCAGAAGGTGCTGGTAGTGGATCTGGATCCGCAAGCATGTTTGACCTTCTCACTGGGTTTGGATCCAGAGACCCTGGATATGAGCCTGCATGACGTGCTGCTGGAGCGGGTCGGCGCCGGGATGGTGGTGACCCCCACCGATGACGGCATGGACCTGCTGCCCGCCACGATCGATCTGGCTGGTACCGAAGCGCACCTACTGACCCGAACTGGCCGGGAGCACACACTGCGGCTGGCCCTTGAGGACATTGCCAGTGACTATGGCTATGTCATTTTCGACTGCTCGCCCTCTCTCGGAGTACTCACGATCAATGCGCTGACCGCTGCAGATGAGGTCCTGATTCCGCTGCAATGCGAGACCCTGTCCCATCGCGGGGTCGGTCAACTATTAGATACCGTCAAGGACGTCCAGCGGCTCACTAACCCGAAACTGCGGGTGCTAGGGGTACTCCCGACGTTGTTTGATGCCCGCACCAATCACTCCCGTGCGGTCATTGAGGACATTGGTGAACGTTACGATTTGCCGGTGCTGGACCCGCCGATTGCGAAGTCGATTCGGTTCGCTGAGGCTCCGGCACAAGGCCGCTCGGTGCTGTCGACGGCCAAGCGTGCCCGAGGGGCGGAGGCCTACCGCACCCTAGCCCGCAATTTGATTGATTCCGAGGGGGACCGCTGATGACTGCCTCCTCCTTCGATCGAGTGCGCCGTCGTAATCTCGAAGAGCGCGACAGCCTCATCGAAAACGGTGAGGTGCGAGTACCTGATCGAGAAGGAAAGCGGGCGCTGTTTTCTGCGGCCCCGGAGCCACCCACCTTCGGGTCGGTCGCCATCACCTGTACCAAGTGCGAAGGGCGCACGGTGGTTAGCTGGAGTGGAGCGCTGAAGTTGGCGTTCCCGAGTATCCCGGCGATTGCGCCCGGATCCGGGGTGCGGATGTGGTTGAAGTGCCCAGCGTGCAAACAGCGCAGCTGGGTCAGTCTGTCACTGACCCACTGACCCACTGACCCACTGACCCACTGACCCACTCGCCGGCAGCCTACTCATCTCGGCGGCCACAGAGCAGGAGTTACTGATCCTTGGGCACCGGTGAGGATGCACTTTCCGATCCCGAGTACCGGCGGCGCCGCTTCCGGTTGCGCTTCGGCTTACTGCCCGAACCCTCACCCTGGTTACCAGCACCGCTGCTCTGAGTCGCCGACTTATTGTTACCGGACTTTTCCGAGTTCCCGTTTCCGCCTTGGCCACCGGATTTTCCGCCACCGGAGCGGTTCCGATTTCGGTTCCGGTTTCGGCCCCCCTGACCCTGGTTGCGGTTGCCCCCGCCGGAGTTGTCCGACTTCTTCGGTCCGCGTCCAGTCTCACCGAGATCCTCGATCTCTTCCGCGGCTAGGCCAGCGCGGATGCGATTCTGCTTCGGCAGCGTGCCAGTAGCTTCCTTGGGAATTCCCAGGCCGGTGAAGATGTGATCGGAGGTGGAGTAGGTCTCGATGGGCTCCGCGAACGGAAGTCGAAGCGCCCGGTCAATCATCGCCCAGCGGGCCATGTCCTCCCAATCCACCAACGTGACCGCGACCCCGGATGAGCCGGCGCGCCCGGTGCGGCCGATGCGGTGCACGTAGGTCTTTTCGTCGTCGGGACATTCGTAGTTGATGACGTGGGAGACGTTATCAATGTCGATACCGCGAGCGGCGACGTCGGTGGCAGCCAGGATGTCGATCTTGCCGCTGCGGAAGGCACGTAGCGCCTGTTCCCGAGCTCCCTGGCCGAGGTCACCATGCAGCGAGCCCACGGCGAAGCCCCGTTCGGTGAGATCGTCCACGATGCGCTGGGCCCGTCGCTTGGTTCGACTGAAGATGATCACCAACTGCCGGTCCTTCGCTTGAAGTACTCGAGCGACGACCTCCATTTTGTCCATCGGGTGAGCACGCCAGACGTGCTGCTCGATGGCGTCTACGGTGGCCGCCTCATCATGGATGTCGATCGCCCGGATGTGGGTCGGCTTATCCATGTAGCGGCGGGCCAGAGACACGATTTGGCCGGGCATGGTGGCGGAGAACAGCATTGTTTGCCGCTCCGTTGACACGTTGGACACGATCTTCTCAACGTCAGGGAGGAAGCCCATATCTAGCATTTCATCGGCCTCATCGAGAACGAGGTAGCGCACAGCCGATAGGTCGAGATGGCGCTGCTGAACCAGATCGATCAATCGCCCGGGTGTTCCCACCACGACATCGATTCCCTTGACCAAGGCTTCAATCTGCGGCTCGTATGCCCGACCACCGTAAATGGTAAGCACTCGGACGTTACGCACGCTGCCGGCCTGTTCGATGTCTTTGGCAACCTGAATCGCCAGTTCGCGAGTGGGAACGACGATCAACGCCTGTGGTCGCACCTGCGGCGCGTCACTTTCACCCGGAGCAATCAGCCCCTGCACGATCGGCACTGAGAAGCCGAGAGTCTTGCCGGTGCCGGTTTTAGCTTGACCTATCAGGTCGGCTCCGCCAAGGGCTAGCGGCAGGGTTTGCGCTTGAATGGGGAAGGCGCGCTCGATACCTGCATCTGCCAGCGCGCGCACGGTTTCTTCGCGCACGCCCAGCTCAGCAAAGGTGGGTTGTTCTTCAATGGTGGGTTTGTCTTCCGACACATGTTCTCCGAAAATCGTGGGGCGCCGGCCTGTCCGGCGAGAAGACGTCTCGCGTGGATATTTGATCCGCGGTAGCGGCGCTGTTAGGCCTAGTCTACGCCGTTCGCCATACCGGGGGCTGAGATGGCTAGGCTGCTGCCATGTCACCCACCCCAGATGACCCTGCTGTCCTCGATTTGTTGGGCCTAATTGCCTGCGGGGAGTTGTTTGCTTTCGAGAACCTGACCAAGGACTCCGCGCTGTCTGCCAGCTTGTCTGCCAAGGCCCAACTGGGAGCTATCGCCTGTGGCGAGTTCGCCCATTTCACCCAAGTGCGGGATCGCATTGTGGCGCTCGGTGGCGATCCAGATGAATTGGTTAACAGTTACATCCCGATTCTGGCGGAGTTTCACAACAACACCGCGCCCAGGGATCTGCTGGAAGGGCTGCTGAAGGTGTATGTCGGTGATGGCATCGCGGCCGACTTCGGGCGAGAGATTGCCCAGTTGGTGGACCCTGACACGAAGGCATTCATTGATGAGGTCCTGTCGGGCAACGGTCAGGGCGAGTTCGTCGTTCCCTACGTTCAGCAGGCGCTGTCGGAGGATCCTGGTGCAGCCGGCCGACTGGCGTTGTGG
Source organism: Actinomycetes bacterium (assembly GCA_022599915.1). Lineage (NCBI taxonomy): Bacteria > Bacillati > Actinomycetota > Actinomycetes > Actinomycetes bacterium. Next base: position 53,857 of record JAHZLH010000027.1, on the reverse strand, counting down.
GGGCGACGGCTCATGGGGGAGGCGTTGGCGCAGGCGCAGCGGGTGGCGGCTGATCGGCCAGCGCTTGCGCAACTAGTGATCGGTGGCGTTGGTTCTGACGGTGCCGGGCTGGCAGATTTCAGCAACATGTTGGCGAGGCTGACGGAGCGGCACAGTGAACGGATGGTCAGTCTGGGGCTGACCCCCTGAGCGCACCCGGGAAAATGCTGCCGGTTACAGGGTTGCGCGTGGGTAGTTCTTCCGAGCTGGGCGATGGCTGACTAGCCCGCGCCAAAGCCGACGCGCGGCTTGCTGGGAGCGCCTAGTTCCACATACGCCAGTTTGTCGCCTGGAATCAGCAACTTGGCACCGTGGACGTCGGTGATTTCCACTAGTCCGCCGGCGGTCAGACCATCCTGAACCGCCTTCTCCACTCCGGCTGGGTCACCGCTTTCCAGTACGAGTTCGCGAGCGGCGTGCTGCACTCCGATGCGAACTTCGACGCGCTCGCCGGTGCTGGCTTTGGCGCTGGAACGGCTAGTGGTCCTTTTACGGGTGGTCATGAGGTTGCTCCTATTGTTCCGGGTTGGGGTTCTTGGGGAAACCAGAAATGCCACGCCAGGCGAGAGAGGCCAGCAGTGAGCCAGCGTCAGGTCGGGCGATGGTGTGTGGGTTGCGCAGCCACTGTCGGGCGGCAGTTTGCGCGAGTCCGATGAGACCGAATGCCAGCAGGGTGGATTCTTCCGCCGACAGCCCGGTGTCTTCTGCGATGACTTGGGAAACCAGCTGGGCGCACTCTGCGTTGACGCTTTCCATCCGGTCACGGACAGCGGGCAGGTTCACCAGATCGGATTCAAAGACTAGGCGATAGACGCCATCGTCGCGGGCCATGAAACCGAGGTAGGCATCCATAGTCGCCGCGACTCGGCTGCGGTTGTCCGGGCTGGACTGAAGTCCCTTACCCACCGCTGCTAGTACATCTTCCACTCCCTCGTCGAGAACGGCGAGGTACAACTCTTGTTTGGAGCTGAAGTGCTGGTAGAGCACGGGTTTGGTGACTCCGGCGCGTCGCGCGATGTCGTCCATGGCTGCTGAGTGATAGCCGGAGTCGACAAATACTTCCCGTGCGGCCTGCAGCAATGACTCGCGGCGCTCGCCGCGGGGTAGTCGAACAGCCCGTCCGGGTGTGGTGGTCACTTGGCTATCTTACTCGCCAGTAACAAGTTGTTCCGCTTTGCCGTGGCTTTGGCCCGGTTTGCTACTCCCGGAGCGGGCGATAGCGTGACCTCATGTCCGATGAGCAGTCGCTAGTCCAACCACCACCGGTCACAGAAGAGTGGCTGGCCAATCGAATGGTCTCGGTGCGACGGGTTGACCGAGGTGGTGCGCCGGCCGTCTTCGTGCATGGATTGGGCGGTTCTGCCCTGAACTGGACCGACTTGGGGCAGTTGATGGCAGGGCGGTTGGATTCCTGGGCGATCGACCTGCCTGGCTTCGGATGGTCGCCGCCACCGCGTGACGGCAACTATTCCATGCCCGGGCACGCCTCGGCGGTGCGTGACTTGATCACCGAGCGAATCGGCTCGCCCGTCCACCTGTTCGGCAACTCGATGGGTGGTGCGATATCGGTGCTGCTCGCTGCGCGTCATCCCGAGTTGATCCGTAGCCTGACGCTCATTTCACCGGCCTTGCCGGGTGGTCGGATCACCAAGAACAACGTGCACCTACCGGTAATTGCAGTTCCCGGTGCCGGGGAGCGTATCGTCTCGCGGTACTTGCAGGTGCCGGCGGATCTTCGAGCGCGCGCCACGGTAGAGGTGTGTTTCGGGGATATGGACCGGATGCATCCACAGCGCATGGACGAGGCTATTGAAGAGGTGAAGCGACGCGACAAGTTGTCCTACCCGGCCGATGCCTTCGCCCGATCCACTCGTGGCCTGGTCCAAGCCATGTTGGGTCGCAAGGGAGTTGATTTGCACGAAGCGGTCAGCAAAGTCACCGCACCCACTCTGCTGCTGTACGGCCGTCGGGACCGGCTGGTCGATCCGCGGAATTCCTCGAAACTTGCGGCCAGCTTCCGAGACGCCCGGGTCGTGGTCATCCCCGATTCTGGGCACGTCGCACAGATGGAGCATCCCGAGATGGTGGCGGGCGTGTGGCGAGATTTGATCGGATCGCCCCGTCCGCAGGTAGCGGCGGAACCGTCATAGCTGCGTCGCTGCCTGGTTGTCATTTCTGGTGTGTCGAAGATGTTTCGTACACTTTCGGTAGTTCCGCGGACCGGTGCACCGCGTACCGACTACCGGACGCCGCTGCGATCTGCGGGTCACGGGAATATTGCCGACTGCGGTGCTGTTGATCTGCAACAGGCGAGGCCGGTGCCCGACTGGAACGCAACAAGCAAGGAGAAATCGTGTCGCTGCCCCCACTGGTGGAGCCCACCGAGGAGTTGACCGTCGATGAGGTGCGTCGCTACAGCCGTCATCTGATCATTCCCGATGTTGGTATGGCTGGTCAGCGCCGACTCAAGAGCGCCAAAGTTCTATGTGTCGGTGCCGGTGGGCTGGGAAGCCCCGCCTTGATGTATCTGGCGGCAGCTGGCGTGGGCACGCTGGGCATCGTCGAGTTCGATGTGGTGGACGAGTCCAACCTGCAGCGGCAGATCATTCATGGTCAGTCCACGTTGGGTATGTCGAAGGCGGAATCGGCCAAGCAGCGCATCAAAGAGATCAACCCGTTGATCAATGTGCAGGTCCACGAGGAACGGCTCGACTCCGACAATGTGATGGAACTGTTTGGGCAGTACGACCTCATCGTGGATGGCACGGACAACTTCGCCACGCGTTACCTAGTCAACGACGCCGCTGTCCTGCTCGGCAAACCCTACGTCTGGGGTTCTATCTACCGATTCGAAGGACAAGCCTCAGTCTTTTGGGCAGAGCACGGTCCGTGCTATCGGTGCCTGTACCCAGAACCGCCGCCGCCCGGCATGGTGCCGTCCTGCGCAGAGGGTGGGGTGCTCGGCGTGCTGTGTGCCTCGATCGGGTCCATCCAGGTCACCGAGGCCATCAAGGTATTGACCGGTATTGGGGAAACCATGGTCGGGCGACTGATGTTGTACGACGGCCTCGATATGGCCTACCGCTCCGTCAAGATTCGTAAGGACCCCAACTGCGCCATTTGCGGCGAGAATCCGACCGTTACTGAGTTGATCGACTACGAAGCATTCTGTGGCGCCGTTTCCGATGAGGCGGCCGAGGCGGCCAAGGACTCCACTATCTCCGTGGTGATGCTGCAGCAGATGTTGGCGGAACGCGAGGCCGGCGAACGAGACTTCGAGTTGATCGATGTCCGCGAACCGAACGAGTACGAGATCGTGAACATCCCTGGTGCCACGCTGATCCCCAAGGGGGAGTTTCTCAACGGCACGGCGCTGTCGTCGTTGCCCAACGACAAGCAGATCGTGCTGCACTGCAAAGTAGGTGGTCGCTCGGCTGAGGTGCTGGCCGTGGTCAAGGATGCCGGTTTTGCCGACGCGATTCACGTGGGCGGCGGCGTGGTCGCCTGGGTCGATCAGATCGAACCGCACAAGCCCAGCTATTGAGCCGCCCCGCCGCGTGGGTTAGCCGCCGTGATCATCGCGCGGGTCAGAGAACTCAGCCGTACGGTGTGAGCCATCGCAAAACGGCTTGTTTTGGCTGTTGCCGCAGCGGCACAGCCACGTCTTGTCCGTGGTTTCAATGCAGCCGCCATCGTCGTCCAGGATTCGAACCGGGCCCGCTACCTCGTAGGGGCCATCGGCGGTCACCTTGATGGCAACGTCCACTTGCGCGGCGGTTGCGGGTGCCTCCGCACCGGTCGGGCGGCCTTCCTGGTTGTGCCAGGTATAGGAGATTGCTCCAGTCGGGCAGGTATCGACGGCTACGGCGATCGTTTCGGCGTCGGCGCCAGACACGTCAATCCACGGACGCTCTTTCGGACGGAACACTTTGGCCGCAGCCCGAATGCAGTTAGCCGAGTGAATACATTTACCGCTATCCCAGTGGACAGTCAGTTCGCCTTGGTCATAGTCGCGCGTTGCCATGTGCCGAGCCTCTCGCTCTCTGTGCAGCGTCGCAACCGGATCGGGGCTACAGATAGCCCTTGCGCTGCAACAGGTTGAAGGTGAGATACCCGGGAGCCACCGGCAACCAGAAGGTGATGACCCGGTACAGCAAGACCGATGAGACTGCGATGCCAGCATCGAGGCCGGCGAAGGTGAGGCCCGCGACGATAGCGGCTTCCACCGCACCCAAACCGCCGGGAGTGGGTGCCGCCTGTCCAATGACTGAGCCAGCCAGATAGGCCAGTGCTACCAGCGGCAAGCTCAGTTCACCGCCAAAAGCTTCGACGCAAGCGGCGAGGCAGAGGATGTAGCCGACATTGACCAAGGCGCTGCCGCCCACGCCCTCCACGATTTTCCAGGGTCGTTGTGCCACCGTCACCATTCGCGGCACGACTTCCTTCATCAGTGGGCCAATACGCTTCCACACCACTGTGCGGACTGGCCGCAGCATGGCCAACACCACGATGACGACCAGAACTGCGAGAACTGCTATCACCGCGACCGGTGGCAGTTCAAAGCTGAAACCGCTGCTAGCTGCCTGGGTACCGGCAGCGATACCAAAGCCGATCAGCATCAGCACATGCACCATAAACGCGCCCACCTGCGACACCCCGATGCTCGCGGTGGCGAGGACTGGATGGATACCAATCTTGGTGAGGTAGCGCATGTTGACCCCGACTGAACCAAGCGTTGGTGGGGTGATCAAGGTGACAAAGTCGCCCGCCAGTTGGACTGCGGTTGTGGGCAGCAGTTTGAGCTTCTCTGGCACGAAACCGCTGAGTTGCCAGGCTGTCGCTGGGTAGGTGAGTAGCGAGGCCGCGAAGGCGAGCCCGACCCACCACCACGAGGCGTCCCGGAACAGGCCAACCAGATCAACATTGGCCAACTGCGACAACAGTACGTATACCGCGATCGTGCCGCCAGCAATCATCAGTACCGTGCGCGGCTTGATCCGCTCCAGTTCAATCTGTTCGACGGTTGCGTCCGGTTGCACCTCAATGAGCGCATCTCGGATGTGTGCCAGCAGGTCCTTGTTCTTACGCACCGCCTTTTTGGTCTCGCTGCTGAGCGCAACTGGCTGCAGCACCGGAAGTGCCTTAGCGATGACGTCGCTGCCCAACACCCGACGTCCGGATGCGACAGCTCGATCTGCGCCGACCAGGAGCCCTAGCGAACACAGCAGTTCCGCGAGGTCAATGCGCAGGGATACATCGCTGGCGGCCACGCTGCCGTTGTCGATGCGTAGTAGCTCGACACTGCCGGCAGTGTCGAGCTGAATGTTATGGGAGTTGAGAGCGCGGTGAGCGATACCTGCAGCCCGTAGTTGTGCCACTGATTGCCAGATTTCGTCTAGCATCGCATCGGTGATTTCATCGACGGCCAGTTCCTGCAGTCGGCGGCCGGCGGTCTTTTCGTAAACCAATAAGCAGGAGTCAGCTGAGACTTCGCGAGCGGCCAACAACTGTGGTGTGGCGACACCCGCGATCTGTGCTGAGTAAGAGAGCAGCGCCCGCTGCTCCAGCGTGCGGCGCATGTTGAAACTACGACTGCCGGCATCCTCGCGCAGGCGCAGCGACCGCCAGAAATCTTGGATCAGGCCAGCGCCTTCCAAGTCGCGGTCGAGCACGATCACATTTAAGGCGGGGCCTGAGGTTCTCGTGGCCAGATACATCCGACCCATGCCGGTTCTTTCGGTGGCCCGCAACACCACTACCGGCAGGTCGGCCCGTTCGAGAGTCTGTGCGACCTTCACACCACTCGGTCGAGTGGTCGGGGTACCGAGCGCGTACCGCGTCAGCAGGCCCGCTGCCCAGCCGACCAACACCGACAGGCCGAGCCCCGCCAGAGCTGTGCTGCCCGCGGTGACAATCAGTACTCCCAGCGATACAACGACCAGAATCGAGAAGGCGTTCCAGGGTCGCCGAGCCATCAACCGTGCCACGGTGATGTAAGCCACCAAGCCGCCGAACAGCGGAATGAGTGGAGTGTCGTTGGGGCTGGTGCTGCCCGCCAGCGCGACCTGCCACCGGGACAGCTCAAAGTACTCGATGGATAGCTGCGCGCCGAGGAGTAGAACTACTGCGAGGAAAAAGCCCGCGAGGGCATCGACCAATTGCCGACCGCGGCCGCGCAGGAGCAGGTCGACGGCGGATGCCACCGGCAGCGCCAGCAATCCTAGGTTCCCGATGAGGCGTAGGAGGCCCACGAGGATTTCCGGCAGGCTGCGGGAGGCCGCGGAGACCTCCTCGCCCAGGCTTGAGGTGGCATTAGTCGCGAAGTAGGCCAGCGCAGCGACGGCGATACTGGCTGCCACCGCCGCGACCAGCCGAACCAGATCCATGGGGCGGCGTAGTCGCTTACTAATAACCCCGTCTTCGATGACCAGCGTGTTTTCGCCGGTATCACCATCTGCCGAATCGGGTGTCGGGGTGACTGCTTGGCCGGAGTTCGGCTGGGTCGCTGTCCCGCTCGGCTGGATCACTTCGGTCATCGCAGTGTCAGTTGCATCGCCGTCAGCGGGAGCCGCCAGTGCCTCATCCGCCGATCCGGAAGCCGCAGATTCTACTGAATCTGCGGGGGGTCGGGACCCCTGATCGGCGGTGGTCATTCCCTGATCTTTGCACGCTCGACTTGTGAAAGCCGAGGCGTGTCGGACCGTCGTGTTGAACTAGGGCCGTTGCGGAAGGCGGCTGAGGAAAACAACTGAGGAAAAAGCTGAGGCAGGCAACAGCGGGACGCAACCAGCGGGCAACCAAGGAAAGCCTGGCATTGGGCCATGCGGGTAGTCATTCCCCCAGGCGAAAAGCTGGCAACGGGAGGCACTGGCGTTCTAGGGTCGCAATGGTTGCTCCTAGGACAGGGCAGTGAAGCACATCACCCAGCGCGGCTAGCTCTGGGCCTGCTGTGCTGCCGCAGTGGAAGTCGTCTAGCCGGTGACCGGAGAAGTGGCTCATCGTTAGCGAGGGGCTGTCAGGACAGAGATCGGGAATGGGGTGCTAGTACTATGGCGGCAGAGCCTTCCCATCGTTCGCCGGATGAGCTGGCCCAGGCGGCGGCCGGTGGGCTCGCGACGGCCGAGATGCAATTGGATGACGTCCAACAGGCAGTTGTCGACACGACTACCTCCGTTCTACTCCTCGGCGGTGCTGGCACCGGGAAGTCCGCTACCGTGCAAGCGGCCAGCATCGGATTGACCTCGCGGCTCGGTGCAGATCGGGTACTAGGCATTACCCATGACCGATCAATGGCGCGCTCCTGGCAAGCCAGAACAGCTCAGGAACTTCCTGGGATCGCGCCGCGGATCTCGACCGTCGTCGGACTTGCGGGAACCATCCTGGCCGAAACCGGTCAGCCGCAACCAAGACTGTTGACTGCTCCGGAACAGGAGGTTCGGATCCGGGAACTTCTCGCTGGTGCAGCACCCGCGGACGCAGATCTGGGCGCAGATCCGGAGCAGCCGAGCTGGCCAGCCGAGTGGTCCACCGCCGTGGGTACCCGAGCCTTTGCCCGGCAACTGCGCCGAGCAGTGTCCCATGTGCGTTTGCGTGCGTGGGATCCTGCGGAACTGGCGCGGGTGTCAGCCGCGCAACAGGATCACGGCTGGCTCGCGGTTGCGAGATTCGTCGACGAATACCTGCAGGTGCTGGACTGGGAAGGGTCGGTCGATTACGTCGAGGCGGTGTTGCGGGCGCTGCGCTATGTGGAGTCAGGGGTGTGGCGGGGGCAACCCTTCGCCGCAGTTGTCATCGATGACGCGCAGGACCTAGCCCCGCTGGAACTGAAACTGCTGCGAGCCGTACTAGTCACGGACGGTCAGTTGATTGCCGCTGGTGATCCCGACCAGAGCATCTGGTCTTTCCGAGGCGCTGACCCGGCGGTCTTGGCGGACTTGGCCCGCAGTAGCCACTGTCAGGTGTTGTCTCGCTGCTACCGGGGACCTGCAGAATTACGGGATGCCCGAGCTCAATTGCTTGGTAATCGCTGGTATCCCGGGTTGCCGGCGGACCTAGCTCGGCCGCTTCGCAGTCCGGCCATCATTGACGAAGTGCCAGGTGAGTTGGCGCTACTGGAGTTCGATGATCCAACCTCGCAATCGGCTCATATAGCCGCTCGGCTGCGGGCGGCGCGTGCGGCCGGAGTTCCCTGGCGTGACATGGCGGTGCTGTCAGCCTCCGCCACGCAAGATCTACCCGAACTCATCCGCAGTCTGGGTCGGGCGCAGATACCGGTGAGCGTGCCAGGCGATGATCTACCGCTGGTGATGCAACCGGCAGTGGCGGCAGTTATCGCGGCCGCCCGACTCAGCTTGGATTGGGGGCGAGATTCGTTGTCTTCCCAGGAAGTCGAACACGTACTGAGTTCGGAACTAGGTGGGCTGGGGCCGGCCGATCTGCGGGCATTACGTCGCTGGCTGCGGACGCGACCTACAGATGAGGTCTTGGACGCGGATCCAGTAGCGCCAGTGACGTTGGCCCAGGTCTGCACCGATGCCGAGCTGCGGGCTGAACTGACCGAGCGGCTCCCGTATCTGTCGCATCGGATTGAGGCGTTAGTGGATCGGCTCGCGACTGCGGCCCGGTTCGAACGACAAGGTCGACCGCCAGCGGAGGTTTTGTGGGCGTTGTGGGATGGGCCCTGGCCGCGGCGACTGCGGGAACGTGCGCTGCAGTCGGGTGCCGCCGGGATAGCAGCGGATCGCGACCTGGATGCAGTGATGCAGCTGTTTCGGATGGCACAACGTGCACCGGAACGCTGGGGCGGGACCCGAGGGTTGCGAGCGTTCCTCGCTGAGGTGGAATCCCAGCAAATCGCCGCCGAACCAGACCTACAGCAGCAGTCTTATCGGGATGCAGTTGCGGTGATGTCGCTGCGCCGCAGCAAGGGTAAACAATGGCAACTGGTCATGGTGACCGGTGTGCAGGAATCGGTCTTTGGTGGCGGCCATCCGGCTGATGGACTGTTCCAATTGGGTCGATTGACGGACTCAGAGTTGCTGCCGCTGCCAGCACCGGCGCCGCTGGGGGAAGATCGGCGACTGTTGGGTATGGCGCTGGGACGCAGCAGCGCGGATGTGGTCTTATGTGCCGCAGGAGGCGTGGACGATCCACCCGCCACTCTGGTGGCTGAACTCGGTAGCGGGTGGCAGCGAGTGTCCGGACACCCTGCCGAGCCGCAAACCCCGATTGAACTCATCGCGAGGTTGCGCGATGTCGCCGCGGATCCAGCACAACGCAGCGCGGCAGCGCGGTCGCTCGCGCGACTCGCACATGCGGGCGACGGAGCGGCCGCCCTCGTGCCGGCAGCAGATGTTAATCGCTGGCCGGGAGTCAGTGATTGGACTTCTGCGCCGGCGCCGATTCGCCGTGACGACGCGCCCATGCGCTTGTCTGCCTCAGCCATCGAGGGGCTGACCGACTGTCCACTGCGGTGGTTTTTGGGTCGTGAGGCCAAAGGCGGTCGCCCGCTGGGAACACCGGCCCAGTTCGGCTTGATCGTGCACGAGGCGGTGTCTGAGCTCATCAAGGCTCGACAAGCGGGACAAGACCTCGACCCAGAGCAGTTGCTGGCGCAGTTGTGGACCGATGATGGCTATGAAGCCGAGTGGAGCGCGGCGATGCAACGAGACGAAGCGCTCGCAGCCATTCGTCGAGCCGAACTGTGGCTGACCGACCGCTGGCATTTAGTGGAATCGGAACGCGCTCTGGACAAACTTTTCACCCTGCCCGACTCCGAGTCACAAGTGCGGCTACGAGGCGCCATCGACCTGGTCGAGCGGGACGAGGATGGCACGGCCAGAGTGTGGGACTTCAAGACTCAAGGCACTGCGCACTCCAAAGCTGATACGGCCAGCAATCAACAACTAGCTACCTATCAGTTGGCGCTAGCGCTGGAACAGGATGACGGTCAACCGGTTGACGGGGCAGGTTTCGTTTATCTGCGTCTCGATGCCGGTAAGAACAATCCGCAGCCAGCCACAAGGCAGCAGGAGTCGGTGGACATCGACACGCAGCTAGCTCACACCGCCGATCTCGTCCGAATCGTGGGTGAGGAAGAGTTTCCTGCGCACCCCGGCGCCCAATGTGCCAGATGCGATTTCCGCGACAGTTGTCCAGCACAGGGAGGCCAGTAGTGACGAACCAGAATCGTGATGGTTCCGCCAGTGACGGGCCAGCACTGCAGCGACCAGAACAACTGTCCCAACTGTTCCGGTTGTCGTACAGCCAAGAGCAGTTGGCAGCGGCAACCGCGGAACTTGCGCCACAACTAATCGTGGCTGGCGCGGGTACCGGTAAAACCGCAGTCATGGCCGCACGAGTGGTTTGGCTGGTCGGTAGCGGGGCGCTGCCACCAGGGCAAGTGTTGGGGTTGACCTTCACCAATAAGGCTGCGGCAGAGTTACGCAGTCGAGTGCGGCGCGGGCTCGAACTGCTGCCAGGGAATCGAAGCGCTGACGAACTAGAACCAACGGTGCTCACCTACGACGCCTTTGCCCGCCGGGTGTTGAACGAGTTTGGTGCGCTACTGGGGGTAGAGGAAGAGGCGCAGCTGCTCACCGACGCTCAGCGCAGTCGGTTGGCCTACCGGGTTGCCTGTCAGCCCGCTGACGCTACCGGGTTGACCGGTTCGGTAGTGGGCCTCGCCGGAAAAATACTGGCGATGGACGACGCCCTAGCCAATCTGGATACCGATACTGCCGAACTGCGTGAGTTCGACCAAGAACTGCTGCAACTGATGGCGACCGGGAGCGCTCCTGACTCCATCCGTAGTTCGGTGTCGGAGGCGGCTGCGGAACGCATTCGGCTGAGTCGCTTGGTGGATCAACTACGTGACAGCAAGATTGCAGGTGAATACCTCGACTTCGCTGATATTCAACGGCTCGCGGCGGAGCTCATCCGTGCCATTCCGCTGGTGCGACAGCGGCTGCGGCAGCGATTCGGTGTGGTGCTGTTGGATGAATACCAAGACACCTCGCGGGTGCAACGCTGCTTCCTGCAAGACATCTTCGGGGAGGGGCATCCGGTCACTGCAGTCGGCGACCCCTGTCAGGCGATCTACGGTTGGCGTGGGGCTAGCGTGACCAATATCGATGAGTTCCAACATCACTTCCCGCGAGCCGATCAGCAACCCGCCGCGGCTTACAACCTGACAATCAACCGACGTTCCGGTCCGGAGGTGTTGACTGCAGCCAATCTGATTGCTGCCGAACTGCAACAGCTACATCACCAAGTGCAGCCGCTAGTGCCGGCTACCGACGCGCAGCCCGCTGCGTTGCGGTGCGCGCTGTTGGCTACTGAAGCGGACGAACTGGCGTGGGTCGGGGAGCAAATCACGGAGCAAATAACCAAACGACGCTCCGCCGATATTGCCGTGTTGTGCCGTACCAACAGTCAGGCTGCGGCAGTAACCGCTGAACTGCGGGAACGGGGTCTACCGCTGCAGATTGCCTCTAAGCAGGAACTGTTGGCCACCCCGGAAGTTGTTTGGGTGACCGACCTGTTGAAGTTGCTGGTTGACCCGTACGCGAACCCGGAGTTAGTGCATCAACTCAGCGGCCCGCGTTGGCGGGTGGGGCCGCGTGATCTGGCGCTGCTGGGTCGTCGCGCTGCGTGGCTGACCGAGCAAGCGACCGGGTCGAGTGTGGAGGTGTCGCTCCTGGACGCGGTATCCGATCCCGGCCCAGCTGACCTCTACCAGTACTCAGCGGTGGGTCGGCAGCGATTCGCCGCCTTCTTGGCAGAACTCGACTTGTTGGGGAAGTTTCGGGAGCGTCCGGTCGCTGAGATCGTCGCAGAAGTCATTGAGCTCCTAGCGCCACTGATCATTCCGCCGGGGTCTGGACGATTGCCGCAGCCGCTGATTGGGTTGTTGGAGCTGGCGCGGCAATTCCGTTCACTAAGCGGTGGTCGTTCGCTGGGGGAGTTTGTCGCCTACCTTGCGGACTGCCAGCGATTCGATGACAGTCCCGGCTCACGAGAGGTGCCCAGTGGTGACGGGGTACGAGTCATGACGGTGCATGCGGCGAAAGGTTTGGAATTCCCGGTAGTCGTATTGCCGTTCCTGCGGGATAAGCAGTTCCCCACGAGCATGCGCGGTGGTCGCTGGGCCACGAGTAGTCGTGCCATCCCGCCGGTAGCCCCCGATGAACCGGACGTGGGCCGGAAACTGGGCTTCCCCGCAGCCGATTCCACCACCGCGGATGAGAAGGACTATCGGGAGGCGTGCGCTGAGGAACATCGGCTGGATGAGGACCGGCTGGCCTACGTGGCAGTGACTCGAGCCGAACACGAGTTGATCGCCTCCAGCCACTGGTGGGGTGATCAACAGAAACCCCGAGAGCCGTCGCCGTACCTGCTCCGGATTGCTCAAGCGTGTCGCGAGACCGGCGGAGTGATTGACACATGGCAGGACGAGCCCGGTGATGATCCACGAGCTGTAGGACCGGACCAGCCATTGATTACCTGGCCGGCGACGTCGTTAGCGGACGAAGCGGTCAGTTTGGCCGACGAGGTAAATCGCACCCTCACTCAGTTGCAGCAGGATCCAGAGGTTGCGAATCAACTGCTTGCTGGTCCGTGGCAGGACGAGATCGAAGGGTTGCTGCGGCTGCGGCAAGCTGAACGAGACACAGCCGCACTCGTTCGACTCCCCGAGGTGCTGTCGGTCAGCAGGTTGCTGCAGTGGCGCAAGGATCCGGAACGATTCCTAGCGGATCTGATTCGACCGATGCCCACGCGCCCGTCAGCAGCAGCTGAGCGCGGCACCCAGTTTCATGCCTACGTCGAGCAGCGAATGGGCCAACAGGAGTTGTTCGATCTGGCCGACTGGATGGGGGATGAGACCGAAGCAGCACAGAACCGTGAGTTTGAGGAACTCTTCGCGCAGACCCGATTTGCGGAGATGGAACCAGCCGCCGTCGAGCATTCCTTTGTGATTGAAACGGCTGGAGTGGTGTTGACGGGGCGGATCGACGCGGTGTTCCGCTGTGATCATGCTGACTTTGATTGGGAAGTGGTGGACTGGAAGACCGGTTCGCTGAAGCGGGCTGACCCGCAGCAACTGTCGGTCTACCAAGCCGCCTGGGCAGCAGCTACTGGCAGTCCACCGGAGCGGATTCGAGGCGTTTTTGTACAGCTCGATGACGGCAGTGAACGAGTCTTTGACGATTTGCCGGCCGTCGATGTCCCTGAGCTGGTGTTCCCAGTCACCGAGTAGCGATGGGGTTACCCGACTCCGGGCTTCCGCGATCGCGCGCTGCTGTCTAGGCTGTGCGGATGGAAAGCCAGATCGGTTCGGTGCCGCCCGGCCCGCAGTGGGACCCGGTGGCGGACAAACGCGGTGAGACCGATTGGGTTGAACAACGCTGGCAAGACCCAGACAGCCGAATCGTTCTGATTCGCGAGGGGCAGATCGCGGTGGGAGACGATGATCGTCCCCAGTGGTTGCCGACTTCAGCCGCGCCGGACGAGCGGCTTTGCTGGGTGTTGCTGGGCGTTGACGCTGATGGGCACGCTCGCTTTGCCGTCGCCCTTCCCACCGACCCCGCCAGCGTGCTGGCCGAAGATCCAACTGCGACCGGATCGGCTGCATGGTTGCCGCTGCGGGAGCTGCAGCGCAATGATGCCGCGGAGTTGTTCGGCGCGGTCGCGCTGGCCAACTGGCATGGCAGTCATGGCTACTGTCCCCGATGTGGCACCGCTACCGAGCAGGTAGAAGCGGGCTGGCAGCGCCGCTGCCCCGCGGACGGTACTCGTCATTTTCCGCGGGTCGATCCGGCCGTGATCATGTTGGTGCATGACGGTGGCGACCAAGCGTTGTTGGGTCGCCGCAAACGCTGGCCAACGGGATGGTTTTCCACCCTGGCAGGGTTCGTGGAACCCGGCGAAACCTTGGCGGCAGCAGTGGCTCGCGAGGTTGCTGAGGAAGTGGGCTTGAAGGTTGTGGCGGTGGAACATCTGGGTAGTCAGCCGTGGCCATTTCCCAACTCATTGATGGTTGGATTCCATGCCCGAGTGGATTTCACCGAGCCGCAGCCGGATGGCGACGAAATCGAGGAAGCGGTCTGGGTCACTCGTGATGCTCTCGCGGCCGCCAGCGCAGCCGGGGACATTCGGCTACCACCAGCGTTGAGCATTTCCCGTTGGTTGATTCAGCAGTGGTACGGCGCGGAACTGCCCGGGGAGTGGTCACGGCCATGAGCGACCCAGCGGAGATCTTGAACGGGTTGAACCCAGAACAACGCGAGGCCGCCACCGCGCACGACGGGCCGGTACTGATTGTCGCCGGTCCCGGTTCCGGAAAAACCAGGACGGTCACCCGGCGTCTGGCTTACGGGGTCCGTACCGGTGCGATCGAGTCACACCGAGCAATGGCACTGACATTTACCGCACGTGCCGCTGGTGAGGTGGGAGGCCGATTGGCTGCGCTGGGGGTAACCGGGGTGGCAGCTCGAACCTTCCATGCCGCAGCGCTGCGGCAACTTCGGCACTTTTGGGGTGAGGTCATCGGCGGTGAACCAGCTCGACTGGTTGGTGATCGGTCAGTCTTGCTAGGACAGGCCATCAAGCGAGCCGGCACCGACATTCCACCAGAACTGCTCGGCGAGGAGTTGGATTGGGCGAGGGCCAGGTGCATCGACCCAGCCGATTATGCGGCTGCGGCCGCCGGCATGCAACGCGATCCAGTAAGTATCGATCCGGGCAGTATTGCTCAGGCCATGAGCGCCTATGAAGAGGCCAAGAGCGCCGCCGGAGTCATTGACTTTGCTGACGTGTTGCTCATCACCATCGGCATGCTACAAAGTCGCAGCGACGTGCGGGAAAGCGTTCGTCGGCAATATCGGTGGTTCACTGTCGATGAGTATCAGGACGTCAGCCCGCTGCAACAGCGGCTCTTGGACTTGTGGCTCGGAGACCGTGGTCAATTGTGTGCCGTAGGTGACCCGGCCCAAGCGATCTATGGTTTCGCTGGGGCTGACGCTACGTTGATTGCGTCGTTCCCGCAGCGTTACCCCGGTGCCACCGTCGTTCGCTTACCAACTACCTATCGGTGCGCACCGCAGATCGTTGAAGTAGCAAACACCGTTGGGGCCGGTATCCCTCGAGCCACGCAACTGCGCCCGGACACAAGTGATCGGGCTGGTTCAGTCCAAGTTTTGCAGTACCCCAGTGATGCGGCAGAGGCGGCTGGAGTGGCGGCAGAAATCGAAGTGCTGGGCGCCGGCGGCCACGACTATCGCGAGATGGCGGTGTTGTTTCGCACCAATGCCCAGGCCAGACCGGTGGGGGAGGCGTTGCGGGCCCGCGGAATTCCTTATGCGGTGTATGGCTCGGAGCGATTCTTCGACCGTGCGGAGGTGCGGGAAGCAATCACTCGGATTCGAGGGGAGTTGCGCACCGGGCCAGCGAAGTCTGCGGCCGAATGTTGGCAAGAAGTGGCTACAGCGATGGCGCATGGCAGTGAGCCAGTTGACGGTGCGGCGGGCCGAAAGCGGTGGGAATCGCTAGCGGCCCTAGCCGGGCTAGTGCCACAGATCGGTACCGGTGCAGAACTTGTGGCGGAACTAGAGCGACGTGGCGCTGACCGAGATCCGCCTCGACCGCCAGGCGTCTCCCTGTTGACACTGCATTCGGCCAAGGGACTGGAATGGGACACGGTTTTCCTGATTGGCGCCTGGGACGGCATGTTGCCGCTGTCGGCTGTCAACGCGGAGGAACTGGAAGAGGAGCGACGACTGGTCTACGTTGGCGTCACCCGGCCCCGTCACCGGTTGATGATTACCTGGGGTGCTGCTGGCCGACCCGCCGGACGACGTCGAATCTCGCCACTGCTTGATCGAATCGCACCAGTCGGTACTCCAGCGGACGCGGTGCTAGATCTGTCCGATCGCGTGACCCCCGCTGGTATGGACAGCCGAGCCGGTGAGCAGCGCCCACCCGCCCGCTGTCGAGTCTGTGGCAGTGCGCTGGTCACCGGAATCGAACGAGGGCTAGGGCGCTGTCGCAGTTGCCCAGGTAACGCTGATGAGTTGTTGCTCGCCCAGTTGGAGCAGTGGCGGCGGCTGACCGCGATTGCCCTAGGTGTGCCCAGTTACGCGGTGCTCAGTTCTACGGCGTTGCAAGGCATCTCAGAGACCCTGCCACAAGATGCAGCCGCACTTGCGCAGATCCCTGGGATGAATACCGACCGGATGACCCGCTACGCGGACGACTTACTGGGAATGGTGCAGGCGGTCGGTACGCAGACGCCCGAGCCACCGTCTCGATGAGTTGCCGTGGACCGATCGTTAGTCGGTAACGTCTACTGGTTCTCGAACCGGCGGCAGTTCTCCGTCGGTGAAGCCAGGTAGCCAGCGCTCCATCTCTGCCCGCATGGGGACATATGCGTCTAGTTGGCAGGCGACCCCGGTAGCTCCCACCCACACCCGATGTACTAGCGCGTAGGAGGGAGGGAGGTTCATTTTCAGGCCCACGGCGAAGTCAGGTCGGGTCGGGTCTTTCACACGATCGAACAGCCCCCGCAGCCACTCCCGAGAGTAGTGAAACTCTTCAACCTCGGCAGGTTCGATGAAGGGACTGAGGTAGTCCAGTAGGCGCTCGGAATCGATGGTGATGTGAGGTCGGATGAAGCCCTCTTCCTGCAACCCAGCCATCACCGTTTCGGCATCACCGTGCAAGGCGATGCGCAACATCCGGCCGATAGCTGGCGGCAGTCCGCCGGGCATATGGGCGACGGCACCAAAGTCGAGTACGGCCAACTTTCCGTCCGCCGTGAGTCGGAAGTTCCCGGGATGAGGATCAGCATGAAGCAAACCTGCTCGGGCCGGGCCGCACAGCAGGAAACGTTGGTACAACAGGCCCGCACGATCCCGTTCGGCTCGGGTTCCTTCCGCAATGATCCGCGACATCGGGGTGCCATCCACCCATTCGCTCACGAGTACCTGTGGCGCAGCCGCCAGTATGTGTGGCACTAAGAAGTCGGGATCGCCCTCAAAGGCCACCGCGAATTTTCGTTGGTTGTTCGACTCTGCGAGGTAGTCGAGTTCCTCCAAGACCCGTTCTCGGAGTTCCTCCAGCAGCGGTTTCATTTCGATCCCAGGAATCCATGAGCCCATCAATCGACCCATACGCACCATCTGGTTCAGATCGCTGGCTAGTGCCTTCGCGGCGCCAGGGTACTGAATCTTGACTGCCACGGTTCGGCCGTCACGATAGGTCGCGCGGTGGACCTGACCAATAGATGCAGCGGCGGCTGGATTCTCGTCGAACTCCGCGAACCGTGACTGCCAGTCCGCTCCAAGTTGATCGGTGAGTACGTCATCCACCGTGGACATCGGCAGTGGCGGTGCTGCTTCCTGCAACTTAGTCAACGTAGCCCGGTAGGGGCCCACCATTTCCTCCGGCAGCGCGGCCTCGAAGACGCTCATCGCTTGGCCGAGCTTCATCGCCCCGCCCTTAAGCTCTCCTAGGACTTTAAAAACCTGGGCCGCAGTGCGCTGCTGCATCTCCGCAGTGACCGCCTCAGCTGGCTTACCACCCAGGCGCTTACCCCAACCGGCGGCCGTACGCCCGAAGTGGCCCAACGGAAGGGCAGCCATCTTGGCGCTACGGCTGATCGCACGCTTTGGGACTTCGGCCATAGCCCATTGTTACCCAATCACGCCGGTTGCGCTCATCGTCGTGCTGCGGCGACCGGAGCGGTCATATTTGTCCTAACCAGAACAACCCGGTGGCGGCCGCTGCACCGACGAAGGGACCAACGATCGGGACCCACGAGTAGCTCCAGTTGGATGAGCCTTTGCCCTTGATCGGCAGGATCGTGTAGATGATTCGGGGGCCCAAGTCGCGGGCGGGGTTGATCGCATAGCCGGTAGCGCCACCAAGAGACGCACCGATAGCTAACACTACGAAAGCAACGGCGGCGTAGCTCAATGCCGATTGGGTGTTGTCCGCCACGATCGCGTCACCGATACCAATAGTGAACGGGGAACTTTCCAGCACCCAAATGATCAGCACGAAGGTACCGATCGCCTCAGAAACGATGTTCCACGGTGGTGAAGGTACTGATGGCCCGGTGAAGAAGATGCCACCAGTGTTCTCGGGCTCGTCGTGAGTGTCGAACTGTTTCTTGTAGACCAAGTAGGCCAGCACTGCACCGGTCATGGCACCCAGCAGTTGCGCCACTAGGAACATCGGCACCAGCGACCACTCCATGGAATCGCTCATAGCCTGTGAAATGGTCACGGCGGGGTTCAGTTGCGCCCCGGACCGCCAGGCGACACTGGCGCCGACGAAAACGCCGAACGCCCAGCCCATCGAGATAAGCAGCCAGTCGCGGCCATACCCGAACGCTTTCTTTAGCGTCGTGTTCGCGCAGACACCGACACCGATTAGCAACAGCAGTGCGGTCCCTACGAATTCGCTGAGAAACAGCACGCCGTTGGAGTACTTATCCATGGCGGCAGATTAGTGAGATTGGCACTCGTGATGCCTGTTGGCGCCATGCCTTGCTGAAACAGAATGGCCGCTTATCACGGTGGTCGGCTGAGAATGAGCGTCGGCACGCGACGTCGATGGGAATCTGACATCTTGAAGCAAAGTCGTTGAACTGCGCGACCGTCTTGCTCTGGATTGAGTATTTGGATGGCAGCAGTGTGAGGTAGGGCGATGTCGCAAAGTAAGCCGTCAGCATTGCATTCACATCGAACGCCGCAGAGCGCTATCGATGCCACAATCATGGAGGCCGATGCCGACTCCAGCGGTCTGCGCCGTTCTATCGGCACCTTCTCACTAGTCGCTATGGGGGTTGCTGCGGTGGTCGGGGCTGGCATCTTCGTCGTGACAGGTGAAGCGGCAGCGACCCGAGCTGGGCCTGCGGTGGTCATCGCTTTCTTGATTGCCGGGGTAGTGGCGGGGTTTAGCGCGCTGTCCTACGCGGAACTGGCGGGGATGATTCCGCTAGCGGGTTCAACGTACTCCTATGCCTACGCGGCGTTGGGTATTTTTGTTGCCTGGGTGATCGGTTGGGATCTGCTCGTTGAGTACCTCTTTGGTGCGGCCAACGTCGCCAGTGGTTGGTCTGCCTATTTCGCTAACCTCATGGAAGAGGTGGGACTGCCACTGCCGCAGGAACTCCTAGCTGCTCCAGTCGCGGGATCAGGTGATCAGCCCACTGGCTGGATTAATCTGCCCGCGGTACTTTTGGTGCTGCTCGTCACCTCCCTGTTAGCGTCCGGAGCCAAGGAGTCCGCCCGGGCAACGACCTTCCTGGTGTTGATCAAAGTCGGGACGCTGCTGCTGTTCATCGTCGTCGGTGCCACGGCCATCAGCGGTGACAACTATGAGCCCTTTGTTCCGGAGAACGACGGTACCTTCGGGGACTTCGGCTGGACCGGGGTGCTCTCTGCGGCTGGCCTGGTCTTCTATGGCTTCATTTCATTTGATGTGGTGTGTACCGCTGCTCAGGAAGCAAAGAACCCGCGCCGAACCGTACCCATTGGCATCCTAGGTTCGTTGGGGATCGCGACCGGGCTGTACGTCATGGTTGGTGCGGTTCTGGTTGGGCTGGTCTCCTATACGGTCCTTAACGAAGCCAATGCCCTATCTGCTGCGCTTGATGCGGTAAATCTTGGCTGGGTCGGGGACGTCGTTGATGTCGGCGCGGTCATTGGACTGGGTGCTTCAGTGTTGGCACTGCTGTACGGGCAGACCAGGATTTTGATGCGCATGTCGCAAGACCGGATGTTGCCGGCAATGTTTGGTCGGGTTAGTGGGAAAACGGGAACGCCGGTGCGAAGTATTTTGCTGTGTGGTGTGGCAGCGGCCGTGATGTCCGGAGTCTTGCCGTCAAGTGTCCTTGTCGAGTTGGTGTCCATCGGCACGTTGTTGGCATTCATCATTGTCGCAGTCGCGGTCATGGTACTTCGGCGGACTCGGCCAGATTTGCCCCGGAATTTCAAGGTTCCCGGTGGCTACACCATCCCTATCTTGGCGATCGTGAGTTCACTGCTGATTATGGCGACACTGCCGCTGAGTACCTGGCTGCGGTTGTTTGCCTGGCTCGCTATCGGGATGGTCGTCTTCTTTTCCTATTCCCGTACTCGTGCTGGTGCCCTGATGGATGAACGCGTCGCCGAGCAAGCCCTAGCTCAGACCGACGAGGTGAAGGCTGCGGAAGCGCGCGAAGAAGAAGCCTGAAACGTCAGCTCGCGACGGGAAGTGGCTGCCACCAACACGGGCATAACGGGTGACGCGCAAGCGGAGTCGCCCGATTTTCTGGGCTCCGGGTCGTCACGGTCCAGCACCGTCCGATCATGTCGGTGAGATCGTTGGGTAGTTCCCCGTCGCTGGCGCTACCCCAACTCCCGTTGCCGACCGCATCGACAGCGCGGCTGACCAATCGGGCACTTGCGAGTGACGCTTGTTCGACGAGTACCTGATCTCGTTCCACCGCCAGGTAGTTCTCCAGCCGCAGTGATACCACGGGAAAGTGCTGATCCCGCTCGGTGCGGGTCAACTGCAGGCATTGCAGACAGGCGCTTTTGCCAGGAACGACCAGCGGCCCAATTCGAATCGAGTCCGTTCGTGGCGACACCGCCAGGTGGGGCGTGCCGTTGCGCATCAACGAACTAATCTGTTGGAACCCGGTGGCACCGACGAGTACGGCAATGCTGGCGTCGGCAGCAGTCGTCGCTAAGGAGAGGTTCAAACGCTGCAAGCCGCTATGCAGGGTGTCCCAACCGGTAGGCGCGCTGACCCACACCCGGTGTTGGGATCGCGCTGCCACCAGATCGGCGGCATCGGTACTCGCCAGTGAGTTCACTAAACCACGCAGTCGCGCGCGATCGGCGTCTGGATGACGATCCCAGCCTGTTGGCCAACGTCCGGATTGTAGGGCTCCGCAGCGTTGCAGCAACGCCAATCCCGCAAGCTTTTGGTCGTCGTAGTCGCGGAGTCGTCGTTGTTGCTGCAAGGGTGGCAGGCTAGCCGTCACGGCGGCGGCTTCCGCCCCGAAGAATCGATAGCGTCGCGACCATCCCACTTGGATGACCCCGTCTGCCAATGGAATAACCGGCACGGCGGGGTTGAGGCGGGGACGACTGGGTAGAGGAGCTGCGGTGTGGAACGGTTGAGGCATGCGGCATGCTGCCACGCGATCTGCTGACACCACCAATAGATATCCACAGGTTCTGGCGCGACCAGCAGATGGCTGCTGCCGGTGAGATAGTGACGGAAAATGCCCCAGTGCGTATCACTGGTGGGTTGGTGCGTAGGATTTCAGCGGTAAAACTACCGTTTTGAGGAGGACGCATGGCTGAGGAGTACAGCGGTACCGCCTACTGCGTGAAGTGCAAGGAAAAGCGCGATTTCACTGGCCAGGTTGTCGTTAACGCCAAGGGCACCCGCATGGCCCAGGGCAAGTGCCCCGAGTGCGACACCAAAGTGAATCGGATTTTGGGCAAGGCATGAGTTCGCGCGGAGCGCTTCGGGGGTTGGCCTCGGGCGCTCCGCCGGCCCGGCCCTCGGACAGGATGCCGGACTTCGCTGCGGCTGCCGCTGTGGCTAGTCGGACGGTGGCTGATTGGCCTGCGGATCGCCCAATCCGACTGAGCAAAAAGACCTCTAACCTCTTCCGGTATCGGCGCGACGCTGAGGCAGCGCTGGACCTTTCCGCCTTCGATGGCGTTTATTGGGTTGATCCCGACATTCGGCGAGCCATGGTTGGTGGGCTCACCACCTACGAGAAACTGGTGGCTCGCACACTTCCCCACGGCGTTTCGCCCATGTGTGTGCCGCAGTTGCGCACCATCACACTCGGCGGAGCCGTGACCGGCCTCGGCATTGAATCTCCGAGCTTTCGAAACGGCTGCCCGCACGAAACCGTAGTGGCGATGGACGTGCTCACCGGAACAGGAGAGGTAGTCCGCGCAGAACCGGGCGGCGAGTACGCCGACCTGTTCTACGGCTTTCCTAACTCGTATGGCAGCTTGGGTTACGCGCTACGGCTAGAGATCGAAGTCGAGCCAGTTGCCGACTACGTCGCGCTAACGCACGTGCCCTGTACCAGTTACACCGAAGCAACCGCCGTGCTGACCCAAGTCGCCCGTGAACGGACCTGGGACGGCCTACAGGTGGACTTCATCGATGGCACCGCTTTTGGTCCAGGCGAGACCTATGTGACCTTGGGGCGGTACACGGATGATCCCGGCCCAGCGTCGGACTACACCGGAATGCAGATCTACTACCGGTCGCTGCAGCAGCGCAGCAGTGACCGGCTGACTACCCACGACTATCTGTGGCGTTGGGACACCGACTGGTTCTGGTGTTCCCGGGCGATGGGTGCGCAAAATCCGATGATCCGTCGGTTCTGGCCGAAATCGCTGTTACGCAGCGACGTCTACTGGAAATTAGTGGCGCTAGACCGACGGCTGCAGTTCTCTGCCCGATTGGACTCTCGTCGCGGCCTGCCGCCACGGGAACCGGTCGTGCAAGATGTGGAAATCCCGATCGAGGCACTACCCGAGTTCTTGGAGTTCTTCGATCGGGAAGTAGGCATCTCACCGGTATGGCTGTGCCCGTTGCAGCAACGTGATCCGGATGCCTACTGGTCGTTGTACTCCTTTGACCCCAGCAAGATCTACGTCAATGTAGGTTTCTGGTCCACAGTGCCGCGCACTGACGGTGGTGACCCCGAGGATGGTGCCATCAACCGGGCTATTGAAGCCGAGGTGACCAGACTGGGTGGCCGCAAATCGTTGTACTCAACCTCGTTCTACGACCGAGACGAGTTCTACCGAATCTACGGTGGCGACGACTATTGGAGACTCAAGCAGCGCTACGATCCAGACAGTCGGTTTGCGGAGCTGTACGACAAGTGTGTGACGCCGGTTTGAGCTAGGGATCCCGGGCGCGGCAGGATAGGCATACAAGGAGGACGATATGAAGCTAGGCGAAGTTTTTGAGTTACTCGTTGAACCCGATTGCGGAGTGCAGTTCGTTGCATATGACGGCAGCCGCGCTGGTGACCCCGACAGTGACGTCCGTGTTGTGGTCAAGTCGCCTAAGGCTGTGGGAGCGTTCATGTCCGCCCCCGGTCAACTGGGTATCGCTCGCGCCTACGTGCACGGCGACCTCGACATCGAAGGGGATGTCTACGAGGCCTTTGATCGGCTCTACACCAGCCGCCGGATGCCATCGAAGAAAGAGTCGTTGGCGCTGCTGCGCGATCTCGGCCCACACGCGTTGAAGCGGGTGCCGCCGCCGCCGGAGGAAGTGAAGTTAGGCGGCCGGTTGCATGGCCGTCGTCGCGACGCTGATGCGATCAGCCACCACTACGACGTCTCCAACACGTTCTACGAATGGCTGCTGGGCCCGACGATGGCTTACACCTGTGCGGTCTATCCCAAGCTGGATTCCACTCTGGAGGAAGCTCAGGACGAGAAGTTCGATCTGGTCTGCCGAAAACTAGGGCTGCGCTCGGGCATGAAGCTGCTGGACGTCGGCTGCGGTTGGGGTGGAATGACCCGTCACGCCGCTAAGCATTACGGCGTCGAAGTTATTGGGGTGACGTTGTCCAAGCAACAGGCGTTGTGGGGACAGCAGATGTTGGAGCGGGAAGGTCTCACCGCCACCGCACAAATCCGGGCCGGTGACTATCGCGATGTGCCAGAGACGGGCTTTGATGCGGTGTCTTCCATCGGGCTTACTGAGCACATCGGTCGGGATCAGTACGACAACTACTTCACTTACCTGCGTGGCAAGCTCAACTACGGAGCTCGTCTGCTCAACCACTGCATCACTCGTACTGATGCCAAGGCGCGGACCAAGACCTCACGTGGTTTCATCAACCGCTACATCTTCCCCGACGGAGAGCTAGTCCACGTGGGGCATCTCATCGACCGCATGGAGCACCAGAACCTGGAAGTGCGTCACGAGGAGAACCTGCGTGAGCATTACGCGATGACGTTGCGGGACTGGTCACGCAACCTCGACGATCACTGGGATGAATCCGTTGCCGAGATTGGCTTGCGCAAAGCCCGGGTATGGCGGTTGTACCTCAACGCGTCGCGCTGGGGGTTTGCCCACAACCTGATTCAGTTGCATCAGGTGCTGGCGGTGCACACGGCCCCAGACGGATCGTCTGACATGCCAGTACGCCCGGATTGGTGATCTGCGGGATTGATCGCTAGTTGCGGTCAGCCGGGTAGACCGTGGCGTAACCGCTACTGGCACCGAAGGCGATCAAAGAGTCCCACAGCAGGTTGTGCAGCGTGCAAACTTCGTCTTCGTTTTCGTTCTCGGCGTCGGCGTGAGTGGTGCGGCTACGGTGCGGGTCAGGTGACATGGTGTCCTCCAGATATGTGTGTCGCGGTGCGACATCTGGAGAATCCCCAGTCCCGGAGCGCCAGAAACGGCTAGTGGCTGCCGAAGCGGTTCGGCGCTATTTTCGCTTGATCCACTTGCAGTTGCCCATCACGGTGTCGCCCTTGTCGGCCAGCACTCGGGTCTTGCTGCCCCGACATTCCACGGTGTCATTGGGCTCACCGTCACGGGCGTTGACTCGATCGGGACCGTAGCCGCTGATCATGGTGTCTGGTCCGGGGCCCCCGATGAGCAGCGCCCGGCCGGCCTTCTTGCCGTCGGCATTCTTCGGCTTGGTGGCGGACTTGATCATGTCAGCACCGGGGCCGCCGTCCCCGGCGGTGTTGGCAGCTTTGAGGTAGACCCGATACCGGCCCAACGCGCCATATGCGGAACCCTTCTTGGCTTTCACGGTCACTTCATCCTTGCCCGGACCGGCAAAGGTGGGTCCCGCCTTCTTCTGCGTCAACTCGTCAGCCCGTACAGTGCCGAGTCGCAGTTTGCCGAGACCGGTCGGTTTTTCC
This sequence comes from Actinomycetes bacterium, assembly GCA_022599915.1. NCBI lineage: Bacteria > Bacillati > Actinomycetota > Actinomycetes > Actinomycetes bacterium. The sequence continues at coordinate 28,892 of JAHZLH010000027.1, read as the reverse complement.
GCCGGAGGCCGGCAGACCACCTGCAGATTAAGTTTGGTGCCGTCCTTGGCCTTGCCGATGTTCAGCTTGGCGCCGTTCTTGGTCCAAGTGAGGTGATCATTGTCGATGGACTTCTTGGGTGAGAAGCCTTCGACATGGATGGGGCGTTCTCCGGACTCGCAGGTGGCCTGCGGCGTCTTCGGATACTCGGTGCTGTCATTCACCACCGACATCGGCAGCGGTTTGCCGTCTGCTATCGGTGCTAGGTCGTAGGTGGGATCCAGAGCTGCGCCCTCGGTGGTAGTTGTATTCAGACCGCTATCGATAGTGACGGCGATTGTGCCGGACAGCGAGGGTAGCCAACCGCGCTGGGTTGGGATCAGGTCTTGGGGCGAAACCCGTGGATCCAGGTCCGCACCAGAGCCGCCGTAGACGGCATAGAAGGTGTAATCGCCAGCCGCGAACGGCAGGGGTGATGTGACACTCAGCGCCCCGTCGCTCAGCGCGCCTTCAGCTACACCCTTGTCGGTGGTCGGATCTGGGGTGTCGCCGAGCATCTGAAAGACGAAAGCGTCGCTACCCGCCGGGGCGTTGCCCTCGGGGGTCACAGCGATATCAAAGGTAGGAGAACCGGTGGTCTTGTTGTAGCCGACCAGAGTGACGGTCGAGGAGGTTTGCCAGAACTGGTTGGTGGGGTAGCCGCCCCAGTTGCAGGGACTGGTGGTGTATTGACTGCCAGCGACGTTGTCCGTTGCCCAGAAGATTCCCGAGCCGACGTGGCCAGTCTTGCTGAAGTCCCAGTTGGTATTGGTTTGGGTCCAGGACGAGCCCATTGCGGTCTGGGCGTAGGCCGGTGTACTGCTGATGTTCTTACCCTCGACCTGAGTGCAGGTCTTCATCCGGTAGTAGCCCTTGGCGGTATTCGAAGTGAAGGACTTGGTCTGCCACGGTTTGAGGCTGGTCTTACCTTGGCTGCGCTGGTAGGCGCAGGTGTAGCCATTTGTTGAGTTCCCACTGGTCTTGCCGGTGTACGCCAGGCTGCTCGTGCTGCCTCCGGTCGCTTTTTCACAGGAGCTTTGCGCCATAACCGCTGGGGCAGCGAGCGCGATCATTCCGGCGGCGAGACCGGTAGCGGAAAGGGTGGCAATAGCAATACGGCGCATGAGTCGCCCTCTAGTTCGTTACTTGATGAAGCTCCACATTTAGGCAAGGGAACCGAGCGCAAGCAGTCGACCAAAGTTGGGCTGGCCGGTCACGAAGTTTGCGGCGGATCCTCGTCCGTGTCAGGACCGGTACCTTCATCCTCGGAAATATCGTTCTCGGCAACTGGCCAGTCTCCGGGTTCCAACTCCGGCACTTCCAAGCCCGCGAAGAACCCATCAAGGTCATCGAGATCTTCAGACGTGGGCAGTAGGTCGGGATGCTCCCAGCGGTTATCCCGAGTCTCCACGTCGCCATCGGTCACGCGGTTCCAGTACGCCGCGGCCTCTCGCAAGCGGCGCGGGCGCATTTCCAAGCCGACCAGGTTGGCGAAGGTCTTTTCCGCAGGTCCACCAGCAGCGCGACGTCTCCGCATTGCTTCGGTCAACTGCGGTAGCGAGGGCAGTCGCTCTGCAGCAGCGCCGGCCACGGCGATCTCGACCCAGCCCTCGACCAGCGCAAGCAGCGTCTCCAGACGGGCCAAGGCAGCTTTTTGCTCCGGAGATTCTTGTGGCTTGAACATGTCTTCCGACATCAGGTTCTGCATCGACTCGGGGTTCATCGGGTCGACCTGACCCATCATCTCTTCGATCGCGCTGGTGTCGACTTTGATACCGCGTGCGTAAGCAGCAACAGCCTCTTCCAGTCGAGAACGCAGCCATGGCACGTGAGTGAACAGTCGTTGGTGAGCACATTCCCGCAAAGCGATGTACACCAGAACGTCTTGCCGCGGCAGTTCCAACTCGTCGGCGAATGCATTGATGTTGGCTGGGAGTAGCGATGGGCGACCGTCAGGAGTGAGCGGAATGCCGATGTCAGAAGAGCACAGCACCTCTCCGGACAGCATGCCCAAGCCTTGTCCCGCCTGGGTTGCGAACATCGCTGAGCCCAGCTGCTGGGTGATGCCGGACAGTGGCCCCAGGAGTGCTTGAATCTGCTCGGAGTCCATGCCCGGTATCTCACCGCCACCTGGCATTCCTTGACCGCCCATCAGGTCAGACATGGTGGAGGTCACCTGTTCCGCCACCGGCGTCACATATTGCTGCCACGCGGGCAGGGTGTTGTCCAGCCATTCACCGCGACTCCAGGCGATGGCGGCAGCGTTACTTGCGGCGAAGCTGCAGGAGTCGTCTAGCCAGTGGTTGGCCAATTGAACTGCGTCGTTGACTGCGGTGGATTCCGTCGGGCTGACACCGGGGTCTTTCCGTTGGGCTTCGTGTTGCCGCCCGACTTGTTTGGCCATCTCCCAGTTGACCGGACCAGCGGAACCGCCGGTCTGCAGCATCCGGCCCAGCGACTCTAAGGCTGCGCCTAGATTGCCCAGGTCGAATCCGCCCGGTGGCTGGTTGGGTTCTTCTCCCTCACCGGGTGGGTGGAATCCAAAGGGAAGGTTGCCGCTCATGTGACCTCCTGCTCAGCGGTTTACACCGCACTTCTCACGGTAACGGCGACATCGCGGATCTGCTAACGCGCGGCCGTGCTGTCCGCTGACAGCGGACGAACCCAAGACTTGGCCGCGCCGGATGCCAGCCGACTGGGCGCCATACGCGATACTTGCGGAGTGGAACCGGTCTTGTGGCTTGTCGCGCCCGTGCTCGTGACGGTGATTGTGGCGGCATTACTGCTATGGCGAGACCGCGCGCCGAGCCCAGCCGACGCCCAAGAATTGCAGCGGGAAAAACTGACCCGTATCGAACAGGTGCTGCGCCCGGACGAGCAAAGCGACCCAAGATGACGTCTCGGGGGAGGTTCTGGTTCTGGCTTGTCGGGGGACTGGTACTGGTGCTGGCTGCTGTGGCCGCCTTTGCCCCAGTGCCGTTTGTTGCTCGGTCGCCAGGGCCGGTGTTTGACCTGCTCGGTGAGGTGGAGGGCGAGCCGGTGCTGGAAGTCACGGGCACGACGACCTATACGGCCGACGGCGTCATGGATCTGACCACAGTCTCGGAGTACGGCGGATCAGGCGGAAGCATCACCAGCGGGCTCGCCGTACTGGGGTGGCTCAGCTCCACCACCACGGTGCTCCCCGACGAGGATCGTGGTGATGCCCAGGCGCGCGAGTTTGAAGAAGCAGTGTTCGATGCATCGCTGTCCACCGCCCAGGCTGCGGCGGCCAACTATCTGGATCGCCCGGTCACGTCGGTGCCGGTGGTCGTATCAGTCGCGTTGGACACCCCAGCCGAGGGAGTACTGCAAGCCACGGACGAGATCGTGGGCATCGACGGTAAGTCCGTCGGTAACTCTCAGCAGGTTGCGAAACGGATACAAAGCCAGCCCCCCGGAACCGAGTTTCAACTGATCATCGTCAGAGATGGTGAGGAGTCCGAGGTGACTGTCGCCTCGGAATCCGCGACTGACGAAAATGGTGATGAGGTGGCTCGCGTCGGAATCGTTGTGGAGAACGTGTACTCGTCAGACTTTGAGGTGGCCCTCAATCTAGACGGAATCGGTGGCCCCAGCGCGGGACTCATGCTCGCCGTAGCCATCATCGACAAGCTCACGCCGCAAGATTTGGTGGCAGGACGGCACATTGCCGGCACCGGCACTATTTCCTCGGAAGGTGATGTAGGGGAGATCGGTGGCATCGCGAAGAAAATGATCTCAGCGCGAGAAGATGGCGCTGAGTTATTCCTCGCTCCGGTCGGGAACTGTGACGAAGTGGTTGGGCAGATCCCGGACGGCTTGGCAGTTGCGGCCGTGGAGACTCTCGATCAGGCTATGAAGGCGATCACGGAGTGGCGGGCTGGGAAATCAGTCGCTGACTGCCCCTCTGGCTCGCCGTCAGCGGAAAGGCGTTAGGTTCAGACCATGGGCTACACCATGCCGGGAGATCCCAACGGGCCAACAGGCCCCAGCGGATCACAGGGCGGCACTGATCTACGGGAACCACCTTCGCGCGGAAGGGTATTGGTCCCCACTGTGCTGGTGCTCAGTGGGCTGGTGCTCGCATTCATCATCTTTTCCGGCATCTACAGCGACTGGTTGTGGTTTGGCTCGGTTGACAAACCGTCGGTCTTCACCACGACAGTGCTCACCCAGATCGGGCTATTCCTCACCTTCGCGGTGGTGATGTTCGCCGCCTTGGCGGCGAACGCTGGTATCGCATTCCGCGCCCGGCCGATGGTAGAACGCATCACCCCCGAACAGGCGTCGTTGGAGCGGTATCGCTCCTCTATCGAGCCTTACCGGATTCCCATAACCATCGCGCTAGCTGGACTGTTGGGGGTCATGACCGGGCTGTCGGCAAGTTCGGAATGGCAGACCTTCCAGTTGTGGCGTAGCGGCGGGGACTTTGGCACCACCGACCCGCAGTTCGGTCTTGACGCGGGCTTCTTCGTCTTCCAACTGCCCTGGCTGCGGTTCGTACTTAGCTTCCTCTTTGCGGTACTGATCCTGTCGATCCTTACTGCCGTGGTCGTGCACTACCTTTACGGCGGCATCAAGATTCAAAGCGACGTTCGCAGCGCCAGCCCAGCCGCGCAGACTCAACTCGCGGTGCTCGCTGGCTTGTTCATGTTGGCCAAAGCGGTCGCCTACTGGCTGGATCGATTCGAGCTGGCGACAGCAAGTCAGTCACTCGTGCCCGGGTTCACCGGCCTGAAATACGTCGACGTGAACGCCGTACTTCCGAGTAAGGTGATCCTCGCAGTGGCCTCGGTTGTGGTTGCGGTGTTGTTCTTCGTCACCGCTTTCCGCCGCGTCTGGGCATTGCCGCTCATCGGGTTGGCGTTGCTGCTGCTCAGCAGCATCGTGATTGGGTGGCTCTACCCAACGATCGTGCAGACCTTCCAGGTTCAGCCCACTGAAGAGGTACGTGAGCGGCCGTATATTCAGAACAACATCAACGCCACTCGAAGTGCTTACGGTCTGGATGGCGTCGAAATCCAGGAGTACAGCGGTCGCGAGGTTGCGCCCGCTTCGGTGATCAAGAACGATTCGGGAACCCTGAGCAACATTAGGTTGCTGGATCCGTCCATCGTCAGTCCAACCTTCCGGCAGCAGCAGCAGATCAGGGGCTTCTACGCCTTCCCTGATGCCTTGGACGTCGACCGGTATCAGCTGGAGGAAGGCAAGCAGCGGCAGGGTGCGGTCGTGGCCGTGCGTGAGGTTGACTTGACTGGTCTGCCAGACGGGCAGCGCAACTGGACCAACGACACCACCGTCTACACCCACGGCTACGGCTTCGTGGCCGCACGCGACAACGTGCCGAGTTCCACTGGCGCCCCGAACTACCTCGAATCCGATATCCCTCCGGAAGGGTTGCTGGATATCACTGAGCCCCGGATCTACTTCGGGCAGCTGTCACCGCCTTACTCGATTGTGGGTGCGCCAGAAGGTGAGCCACCGCGAGAGTTGGACTTCCCGGATGACACCAGCCCGACTGGTCAGCGCAACAACACCTACACCGGTGATGGTGGGATCGAAACTGGTTCCTTCCTGCATCGCTTGGTCTTTGCCACCAAGTTCCAGGACGCTAACATCCTGCTATCTGACCTGGTCAATAATGAGTCCAGGATTCTTTACGATCGAGATCCCCGCGACCGCGTTAAGAAGGTCGCCCCGTGGTTGACCCTGGATAGCGATCCCTACCCGGTGGTCGTCGACGGTCGGATCAAGTGGATCGTGGATGGTTACACCACCTCGGATCAGTTCCCGAACTCTGCTCGGACGCTGCTCAACGAGGCCACTAGCGACTCGATCACCGAGACGCGGCGATCAGTGAACGCGTTGAACCGGGATCAGGTCACCTACATCCGTAACTCCGTGAAGGCCACCGTGGATGCCTACGACGGCACCGTAGATCTGTACCTGTGGGATGAGAACGATCCGGTGGCTCGTGCCTGGGTGGAGATCTTCCCCGACACAGTGAAGCCGCGTGGGGAGATGCCGGATAGCGTCCTGCAACACGTGCGCTATCCCGAGGACCTGTTCAAGGTGCAGCGCACAGTGTTGAGTCGCTATCACGTGACCGACGCGCAGTCGTTCTACTCCGGCCAGGACTTCTGGGTGATCCCCTCTGACCCCACCAAGGCTGGGGTGGATGTTCAGCAGCCGCCATACTTCCTGACGTTGCAGATGCCAGGAACCAAAGCGCCAGCGTTTTCGCTGACCACGGCTTTCTCGCCGAGTAGGCGGCAAACCTTGGCGGCCTTCATGGCCGCAAGTTCTGCCCCAGGGGAGGACTACGGCACGATCCGGGTGTTGCAGTTACCTCGAAACACAACCATTCCGGGTCCGACTCAGGTGCAGAATAACTTCGAATCAGACCCAGTTGTTGCTCAGCAGTTGAACCTATTGCGACGGGGTGGCTCAGACGTAGTGCTCGGCAACCTGCTGTCGCTGCCTGTGGCCGATGGCATGCTCTATGTGGAACCGGTCTACGTGCGTGCTGCCGGACAAGAAGGCTTCCCACTCCTGCAGAAGGTGCTCGCCGGCTACGGGCAAGAAGTCTCGATGGAGAACACCTTGCAGGAAGCGCTGGCCAAGGTCTTTACTGGTTCGACAGATGCCGGTGGCGGCGGCGGCGGCAACAACGGCGGTGGCAATAGCGACAGCACTCCGGAAGAGCAGTTGGCTGCTGCGATTGCAGCAGCTGATGCCGCCTATCAGCGGGGCGAAAAGGCTCTGGCGGAGGGCGACTTCGCTGCCTATGGCAAGGCACAGGAAGATCTGAAGAAGGCTCTTGACCGGGCCGCAGCTGCGCAACGCCAGTTGACTGGCCAGAGTTCTGGCGGTGGGTCGAACAGTCCGCCTCCCACTATCGAAGCGCCGCCGGAGGAGAGTCCGCCCGCCGAAGAATCACCCGCTGAGGAGGTGCCGCCGGCTGAGGAGGTGCCGCCGGCCGAAGAAGCGCCGGTCGCCCAAGCCTCGGCGCGCGACTGAAGACTCGGATCGATTGAAGTTGCTATCGCGGGCCTCACGGCGCGGTAAGTTCTAGCCTTGTTTTGGTCGCGATTTGGCGCGTTCCGTGAATGGTTCGGGCGAGCGTGACCGGAGAGGTAGCTATGGAAATCGAAACAAGTACCCACGTGTCGCGGAACTCCCCAACTACTAACGCTGGCTTCATAGCCGCAGCGATGTTCAATGCGAGTACGAATGCGATTCTGCTGGCGATCATCGTCTTCGGTGATCTGTCCGAGACGCCCGTGAAGTACATGATGTTGGCAGGTGTGCTGAGCTTCAATCTGATCGGCTTCCTGTGGACGTCGGACCGGATGAAGGCGTTCGCGGACTTGTCCAAGGATCAAACGGCAGAAGAAGCGGCAACTGTTTCTGGTCAGGCGTGGTCCGAGACCCCGTTCGGTGCCTATCAAGGTGTGATTCTGCTGACCACTCTTGCGTTGGCAGGAACGGAAATCTGGGCGATCTTCTCCTAATCGGCGAGGACTTGCTTCGGGGGAATGCGCCACATGATTTGCTTCGCACCACCGCTTGAGGGTGCTACGCCCTTGGGCGAGGTAGGTAACGATCGAGCGAGTTGGGCCGAAAGCCTCTTGGCTGCTACCCTGAGGCGGTCGCAATCGCGAATGCCGCGGGGTGGAGCAGTTCGGTAGCTCGCTGGGCTCATAACCCAGAGGTCGCAGGTTCAAATCCTGCCCCCGCTACTCAAGAAAATGAGGTCCCTTCGGGGGCCTTATTTTTTTGCGTGAATTGGCTGAGGATTTTCCGAGGAGCGAGCGGTAGCGAGTGACGGTTCCTGCCCCGAGAGGACTTCAGTTACTCCTTCTCTTGCTCAGTGAGCGCGGCGAGGTCCGCGGCATCCTGTAGTGCGGCGGCGCCTTCAGCTGACTCCGCGTACTCCTGTGTGTCGAAGACTTCATGATTCAAGGGATCACTGGGGGTGGGGTCTTCGGTAAAGGCCAGGTTTCCGGTGGTGCGGTGTAGGTCCACCACGCTAGCCGGCAGATCAGCGATTGCGACAACTAGTTCGGTCTCCGTCGCCCCGGACTCCGGCGCGACTGTCTTACTGGCCTGGTCATCGGGTGCTTCGGCAACCGGTTGGCTGACCTGTTGGGGACCGCCCACGATACGCACGAAGTCCGTGCGTATGGCGAGTTCGTACTTGAATGCACGCAACAGGGAAATCATTGCAAGTGCCATGATGATGGAAATCGGAACCGCAGTCAGGATTGATGCGGTTTGTAGCGCAATCAATGCTGCGCTTCCACCCGCAATCAGCAGAACGCCGGCGGCAATACCCTCGAGCAAGGCCCAGTAGATCCTGGTCAGTCGCGGCGTATTCGTCTTGCCGCCGTGCGCCAGTATGTCAATCACCAACGAACCAGAGTCTGAAGACGTGATGAAGAACAGGCTGATGACGAGGACTGCCAAGACCGACGTCAGCGTGGTCAGTGGGATGGTTTCCAGGAGCAGGAATAAGGATAAGTTGGTGTCCACGGTCCCGTCGGGTCCCACTAGGTCCCCGATAGTCAGTTGCCTAATGATGGCGGACTCGCCAAAGACGGTGAACCAAATCGACGCCACGATTGTCGGGGCGAGCAGGACGCCAAACACGAATTGCCGGATGGTGCGCCCCCGCGAAATACGGGCGATGAACATGCCCACAAACGGGGCCCAACTCATCCACCAACCCCAGTAGAAGATGGTCCAACTGTTGAGCCAGGTGTCGTTAATGGGCTCAAGGCCATCTAGCGGCGCCATCCGCAACGAATTCTCCGGGAGGAAGGCGATGTAGCCGCCCAAGTTGTCAACCCAAGACTGCAGCAGCAGCAGAGTGGGACCGGCGAGCAGAACAAAAAGCAACAATGCGGCGGCTAGACCCATGTTGATATTCGAGAGCCATTTAAGTCCCTTATCCACACCACTGGCCACCGACAAGGTGGCGATACCGGTGATGACAGCAATCATGGCGATGATGAGGCCGGTGCTTGACCCTTCCACCCAGCCGAGGCTGGTCAGACCGCCAATGATTTGCTGAATCCCGAGCCCCAGGGACGTGGCAATGCCGAAGAGGGTTCCGACGATGGCCATAGCGTCGATTGCGTGACCGATGGGGCCCTCGACCCGGGCGCGACCCAGTAACGGTTCCAAAAGCCAACGAATCGACAGCGGCCGACCGCGCCGGTAGGTCATGAAGGCCAGCCCAAGACCCACGACCACATAGATTGCCCAGGCGTGCAGCCCCCAGTGGAACATGGTGAGGTTCATGGCGTCGTTGGCAGCGGCGATGCCTTCGGCCTGTTGCCCATCGATGCTTGGTGGACTGACCATGTGACTCAACGGTTCTGCGACGCCCCAGAACACCAGCCCGATCCCCATGCCCGCGCTGAACAGCATGGCAAACCAGGCGATCGTGCTGAATTCAGGTTTCTCGTTGTCCTGGCCCAGTCGAATTTTGCCTATTGAGCTGAAGCCACAGTAGAACGCAAAGACCACAAAGACGGTGACGATAAGGATGTACCACCATCCGACGCCTTCCGTGATCCAAGTGTTGAGCGTTCCGAAGATGCCCTCGCTATCGCTGGCGGCGAGAGCCGAAAGGGCAATCATGGCGAAGATGATGAGCGAAGCAGGGATAAAGACCGGCTTCAGAAATCCGCTCCAGACTGCTGACTCTTTGGCGTCTTCTTGGTCGGTTACGGTTCGGTCCGAGCTGGACATTCGTACCTTTCATGAAATCTGGTGTTGCATCCTAGGCAGGATACGGATCGACGGCAGATTTAGGTGGACCTTTTGGTTACGGTAGCGAGGTTGGGGTTCCTGTTGCAATCAGTGAGGACTGATCGGCTTTCTAGTCCGCGTTCGAGACTCAGAAGATTTTGGCGCCTCGCATGTGGGCGCTAAGTGGCCTAATTTTCCCATTCTGGCGCGTTGACCGGCTGGTGTGGGTTAACCCGTCGGCGTCGAAACAACGCGAAACACGGTTCTTCGTCAGATTGAAGGTGGAGGGTGGAGAGTGCGTAAAACACCTAGTCCTTGGCCCAATTGTCGCCTTCACGTCAAGTTCGCGCACCGTCAACTCCACCCCCAACAAGCCTGCTTGCCATTTCTGTAACGACGATGTCGTGGATGAGCTGCGTCATCAGATGAGACCAGCCCCGCCGCGGGAATACTGAAATCCTAAATAATCCTGCTTACGTTGAGGAGAACGATGTCGTACACCGGTCACGTGTATCCAGGCGGACCAGTTGCCGCACTTGAGTTGGATCATGTCGTACTGACGAAAATGTCAGTAGGTCCCTTAGACAACAACGTTTATGTTTTCCGGGATCGTCAGACCGGACAGCAACTGCTCATTGATGCCGCTGCCGAGCCTGAGCGCATTCTTGGCGAGGTAGATCTTGCTGCCCTCGTCGGTGTCATCACGACCCATGCTCATCCCGACCACTTCGCAGCGTTGGGATCGGTGATCGACGCCACTGAGGTCGACACTATGGCGTCCTCAGCCGATGCTGTAAAGATTTATCCTCGACCGACACGGATTGTTGCGCATGGTGAGTACATCAATTTTGGCGCAAGCAGAGTGGAGGTCATTGAACTGCGCGGACATACCGAAGCTGGCGTTGCACTGTTGTATAGCGAAGGCGAGGAGCCGCCAATCGTGATCACAGGTGATTCACTATTTCCGGGTGGTGTCGGAAAAACCAGTGGTGGGAAAGATTTTGATCAGTTGATAGATGATGTCGAGGCACGACTTTTTCGAAGGCTTCCTGATGAGACTCGAGTTTTGCCGGGTCATGGTGATGACACAACTTTGGGAGCCGAGCGACCTCAGCTAGCGTCGTGGCGTAGGCGTCGATGGTAGCCGCCTGTGTGGCGATGAATACTGAGTTCGGCAACGTGGGGATGCCGCCAACGATCGAACTTTGGGCTTGGATGGAAAGATGGGGTCATGCGAATCGGTCTGGTGTTGGGTGGCGGTGGCTTGACCGGTGGGGCCTTTCACGCTGGCGTCCTGAGCGCTTTGGCTGAAGCTGGATCGTGGGATGCGCGAGATGCCGACGTGATTGTGGGGACTTCCGTGGGATCCATTACTGCGACGTCTCTGCGGGTCGGAATGCCGCCCACCGACATGCTTCGGCGCCACCTTGGTCAGCCCCTGTCCTCAGCGGCGGAGCGACTCGTTTCGCGAATGCCCGGTGGGGCAGCGGATCCCCCGCGCGCGGAGGGAAGTCTTCGGCCTGCGGCGCCGCACCTGTTGAAAATGTTTGCGCGTTCACCAAGTTCTGCGACGTTAGGAAAGATGGCGGCGGCGACCTTACCGGAGGGCCGATCCTCCACAGCAGGTATTGAGCGCAGCATGACGGCGCTGTGTTTGGGGGAGTGGCCACATCCGATGCCGTGGATAACCGCACTGCGGCTCACTGATGGCGAGCGAGTGGTGTTCGGTCGGCAGCGGGCGGAGGCTTCTGCTGTGCCGGTTGGGTCGGCGATTGCGGCATCCTGTGCGATTCCAGGCTACTTCGCACCCGTGGTTATCGACGGTGAACGTTACGTGGATGGTGGCGTTGCGTCGGCCTGCAATGCCGACGTGCTCGCGGATGAAGATCTAGATGCGGTCATCATCAGCGCCCCGATGGCTATCCATTCGGGTCCCCGCTGGGCGGCGGATGCACTTCTTCGGCGGGCGCTGCGGCGACAGGTCAATAAAGAGATGTCGTCGTTGAAGAAGTCTGGCAAGCAGGTCTTCCTGTTCGCACCTACTGAACAAGATGCAGCCGTAATGGGGACTAATCCCATGGGTGACGGGAAAGCGGCGGCTGTCGCAGAGTCAGTGCACCGCAGTGCGCTCGTTCGAATTCAAGCCGACAGTCGCCTGCGATCGCTGCAGGGCTAGCTGCGATAGTGCCTCGCAGCCAGATACTGCTGATGACGCTCCCCGTAGTCACTCGCAGGGGTTCGACTGTCGACGAAACATTGCCTCGCGAAGATGGTCTTGGCCGATCACGTTGCTAGCCCCGGCCGGGAGGGGTGCTGGACGAGGATTCGCCTAGGTTCTGATGCGCAATGGGGGATCGCGTCTCATCAGCGTCTCGGTGTGATGCATTGTCGCCCAGCGGCAATCGGATGCTGAAAACGCAGCCGTCAGCTGAGTTGGCAACAGTCACAGATCCACCGTGGGCTTCGACCACGCTGCGGGTGATCGTCAGGCCAAGCCCGGCGCCGCCGTCACCGGGGGTCCGAGCGGTTGTTCCTCGCCACCCTGGGTCGAAGAGTCGTCCGATCTGATCTTCTGGGATGCCACCACATTGATCGACCACCTCAATGCAGGCCTCGCCAGCTTGTTGGGACACCCCCACCCTGACAAATCCTTCTGGGCGGGTATGGCGCAACGCGTTAGCAATCAGATTGCTCACGGCCCGGCTAAGTTCGCTGGGGTCCGCCTGCACATTGATGCCACTTTGCCCTACTGCCTCCAGCTGGATACCCAGCTGATCGGCCACTGGCTGACTGGAACTGACGGTGTCGGAAACCAAGTCAGACAAGTCTGTGGTTTGGCGATCCAGTTTCGCGGTGGGACTGCGAAGTCGTGACAGGGTGGCAATGTCTTCCACGATGACGGTCAGACCATCTACCTCTCGCATCATGCGGGTGCTGTAGTCGACCGGCGCCAGGCCGTCTTCCTGGGCTTCGGTAAGCGCACGCATCCGGGCCAGTGGGGTGCGTAGATCGTGGCTGAGCCAGGAAATGAGTTCCCGACGACGTTCCTCTATCTCACGATCTCGTTGCAGCGCTGCCTCATGCTCGGCTGCACGTCGCTGCAGGTCCGCCACCCGACGCCCACCGATAACTCCGAAGATCACAGCGATGGAGGTAGAGACGGCCAGGACAAGCACCATCAGCAGGACCTGCTCGGCATCCAGCAACATGGCCATACTTGCGGCAGTGACCCCCGCGGCTACCGCGACGACCGCAGTAATGGGTGCTAATCGGGCCGCCCAGGTCGGCGAAGTGCTCGACAGCCGGAAAACGACGGCTAGACCCACACCGCCGACAACAGCGGTAGTCCCAGCAGCAGCGACTAGCGCGCCGGTGGATAGTCCCATTTCCATAGTGTCAGCTCCTTCCCGTGGTCGTTGTCGGTGCTTCGGCTGTGGGCTGCGACACCACAGGCTTTGGAGATTCTTGAGACGAAGACGCAGTCAGCTGAGAAGTCGACATCGGGTTCCAGCGGTAGCCAACTCCCCACACTGTTGTCAGCCTGGTGGGCGAACCTGGGTCTGCTTCGATCTTTTCCCGGAGCCGGCGTACGTGAACGGTCACCGTGGTCTTGTCGCCGTAGTCCCAGTCCCAAACCTCAGTGAGCAACTCGTCCCGAGTGAATGCGCGATTGGGGTGCGCCATCAGGTGAGCCAGTAGATCGAACTCTCGCGAGGTCAACGACAGATCAACAGTTTCCAACCTGGCCTGATGGGAACCACGATCGAGCACAAGGTCACCGTCCTGCAGGACTTCGTTGTGTTCAGGTTCTGATGACTGTTGGTTGGCTCGGCGCAGTACTGACTGGATTCGTAGCACCAACTCACGGGGGCTGAACGGCTTCACGACGTAGTCGTCGGCTCCCGCGGTCAGACCGGCGATCCGATCCGATTCTTCGGTGCGCGCGGTCAGCATGATGATCGGTATCTTTGGATATCGGGAACGTACCTGGCCGCACAGGGTCACACCATCGCCATCGGGAAGCATCACGTCGAGGACGAGCAGGTCTGGGTTCTCGACCGACAGAAATTGTTCTGCCTCTGCCACAGCGGTGACGTGGCTGCCCTGCATACCAGCCTGCTGCAGGTACGACAGCAGTATTTCAGCGACGGTGTAATCGTCGTCCACGATCAAGATGTTGGCCACTCTCTGAGAGTAGGAGGACTGCGACACAAACGGAATCGGTGTGCGGCGGACGTAAGATAGTCGTAAGCGGCTGAGGCTGGCCTGTAAGCAGGTTGATGGGTTTCCATAGAGGAGCGGACGGATGAGCCGTCCCGGAGCACTGGAGCAACTCATGACCCACTCACTGACCAAGCGTCGTCGCCTCGCGTTGATGCTGACACCCGTCGCCACCGCTCTCGTGCTGGCCGGCTGCGCTAGTGGGAATGACACAGATGCAGCGTCGGAGTCAGCAGCTCCCTCACCTGCCACCTCGAGTCCGGCAGCTGAGGCCAGTAAGGATTCGTCGAAGAAGTCCGACTCCAAATCTCCGGCGGCACCGGCGGGCTATGTGTCTTACAGCGACTACAGCAAGAACAAGGCGCAGTACGACGATGCCGATGTAGTGCTGTTCTTCAACGCCTCGTGGTGCTCCACCTGCGCCGAAGCTGACCAGCAACTTTCGAGTGAACAGTTCCCTGACGGGCTCGTGGTGGTGTCGGTGGACTACGACGCCAACGAGGACCTCAGACAGCAATATGGTGTGACCGTCCAGCACACGTATGTGCAGGTAAACCCTGACGGATCGGAAGTCACCAAGTTCAGCGGTGCCACCAGCGTTGGTGAGATTTCGGAGCAACTCGCATGACGCTCGCACTACTTGGCGCGGTTGTTGCTGGCGCGCTGACGACCCTAGCGCCCTGCGTCTTGCCGCTGCTGCCCGTCATTGTGGGTGGGTCAGTGGCTCGCGGAGCCGAGGTGAACCGCGGCAGCACCGCATCCGCTCACACACTGGATGCTGTTGTGAGCACGTCGAGCAGCGGCTCGAGTGGGCCGCCATTGGCGGCTGAGGGCGACCCAGCCGGGGGTATACCGACGACCGTTGATCCGCAGCGCGCTCAGCAGCGCTCGGCTCGGAGAAGTGCGGTGATCATTGCCGCATCGCTGGGTCTATCCATCGTGGTGTTCACGCTGGTGCTGAAGGCATCGACTGCGTTCATCGGCATCCCCACCGCCGTTTGGCAGTGGGTATCCGGCGGCATTCTGATCCTTCTCGGTGTGGTCTCGCTGTTCCCGGGCATTTGGGAGCGGATCAGTAGCCTGCTGCAGTTGCAATCCCGCTCGACCACCCGGCTCGCCGCGGCTCGTAAACGCGACGGTGTGCTGGGAGAAGTGCTCACCGGAGCGGCTCTGGGGCCGGTGTTCACCTCGTGTAGCCCGTTATATGCCTACGTCATCGTCACAGTGCTACCGGCAGATTTCGGCCAGGGGCTGCTCTTGCTCGTCGCTTACGTCATCGGGCTTAGCGGAACTCTGTTTCTGATCTCGTTGCTAGGTCAGCGAGCCGTCCGCGGCGCCCGATGGGCATCTGATCCGCACGGCTGGTTCCGTCGCGGTTTGGGAGCGGTGTTCGTGATCATTGGGGTCCTGGTGATCACGGGTTGGCTGAAGGACTTGGAAACCTGGCTGATCGCCAACAGTCCCTGGCAGCCCTGGAACCTGGATTCGGGATTCATCCCGGAATAGGACCTCTGGCTAGGCGGTGAAAGGTCGAGCTAGTGACGTCTAGTCGGATACCAACTGGTATTTGTTAGCAGGGGAGGGAAGCCAGCGTCTAACCCACGGCGTTGTAATCGTAGATCCATCGAAAAGGGTTAACTCGATAACTATCCGGTGGACAGCCCTTCCGGAGTCAAGCCTCGATAAGTTCGGTTCGAGGTTCGAGGTTCGAGGTTCGAGGTTCGAGGATCACGGACAAGGACATCACAATGAGCGATATCAGCAGCCCTACATTTGCTGTCATCGGTGCCGGCATGATCGGAGTTCTCTACGGAGCTCAGTTGCAGCAGGCTGGCTACGACATGACGTATCTGTTTCACCACAATGCAGCTGAAGTGGCTAAGTCCGGCATCGAGGTGGACTTTGGATCAGACAAGATCGTTCTTCCTGATGTCAAGGTTACGAGCAATCACGAAGATCTTGTGCCGACCGATATCTTGTTAGTTGCACTGCGAACCAGCGACAACCATCTCTTGGGTCAACTTGTCCAGCACGCCATGAAGAAGCAGTCAGTGGTCGTTCTGTTGCAAAACGGGATCGGAAATGAAGAGGCGGTTCGGCAGGTGCTAGATGCTGAATCGCAGGATTGGTCGCACGTGCATATCTGCCGGGGGTTGCCCTTTGTTCTAGCCGAGCAATTAACCCCTGGCCGTATCAAGCATGATCAGTTTGGTCTGGTCACTTTTGGTGCTCCTGGGGAGAAGGCTCCTGGCTGGTTGATGGAGGTAGTCGATTGTTTCAAAAAGGCGGGCGTACCTACCGCGGTAACAGACGATTTGCAACTGACCCTGTGGGAAAAACTCGCACTCAACGTCCCGGCAAACGGTTTGCCAGTCCTCTTCCATGCCTCTATCGGAGAGATCTCGAGTGATCCGAATATGACCTCGCAGTGGTTGGACCTAATGGAAGAAGTGCAGAAGATGGCCGCCGCGGACGGCTATGTTCTCTCCGATGATTTCATCCAGGGCCTCTATGAAAAAAGCAAAGGTATGCCGTACTACCCCAGCATGATGCGACATTACGATGCCAAAAAGTCGATGGAAGTGAACTCCATTTATCAACGGCCATTGGCGATCGCCAAAGAACATGGAGTTGCCGTTCCCCGTACTGAATTACTTACTCGGATTCTTGAGATGTTGGACGCGCGGAATACTGCAAACCAAGCGAAGTAGCTGGAACTTGAACTTGCCCGACCTGGCGAAAGCGCTACTCGCGTTACCGGTTCGGTAGCTGTTGGATGTGACTGGCATGCCCGTCACATCCTTCTGACAGAGGCAAGAGATTGGCTCGGTGATGGAGGCACCTCTTGTCCGGCAAAAAATACTGATTATCCGGCAAAAGTCGCTGAATCCTGCTGTACTACCCGCATGCAGATCTCGCAAAGGACTTTGTCTCATCTAGCTGGCGCAGCGGTAGCTTTGCTCCTTATCGCTGGCTGTTCTTCGTCGGACTCCGACTCGACCGATGCGGCATCATCGGCTGCGCCCGAACCCGCACCCACGGAGTCGGCACCGACCACTGAGCCGACGACTGAGCCGACGTCTGAGCCGACGTCGAGCACGGACTGCACGGCGGCTGCACTGGCACCCGCGCTTGACGTGTCAGCATCGGCTGTTTTCGGGTTTGAGTGTGCAGACGGTTATGCCGGAGTTGACTTCACCGATCCAGGTGGTGACGACGCGACCGCGATCCTTTCCTCAGACGATGGGCAGTGGAACCAGGTCAGCAAATCGGTCTGCGAAGACGACGACTTCCCGCAAGACATCAAGAAGAACTATTGCGACGTGTCCTAACATTCGCGCAGGAGTCATCGGACGCATGGCGAATCCAAACCAGCAGCGCCGATGTCGCGAAGAAGGAGACGTAGGCCAACGCGATCTCAACGAAGATGTCGTAGCCGAGCGCGAGTAGGCTTACCAACTTTCCGGCGTCGTCGAAAGTGCCAGGGGTTGCGCCAAGAACTTCGATCCAGCGACTACTGATCAGTACGGATGTCGTTGTCCAGATCACTGCGAAGACGGCCATCCCGGCGTATCGGGACAGGGAACGTTGCCGAAACTCGGGCGGTCGTATTGAGAATCAGATCACTGTTCCCACCAGGAAGACCATAAGTAGCCCCAGCGTTTCCGTGTTCGGCGACCCCAGAACACTAGGGCCACCGCAACAAGAGTTATGGGCAGTTCGACCGTGAAGTTGGTTCCATACTGGGCATCGCGCACCACGTAGATGGCGAAGGCGTGAGCCGCTGTCGTGGGTAGCCTCCCCGGAGTTATCTTTACCAGGTAACAACTGCGATAGCGGCCGACCTTACGAAGACTACCGATGCTGATGTCGGCTAACCGGTGGTCTTTGATCAAGTAATGGCTCAGGACTTCACCGTCGTGCCGGTCGTTCACTTGTTACCGAGTGAGGTTCAGCTGACTTGGATAGAATCGCCGGGCTGTCCTTGTCGGCAGCTTTTGTCGCTATCGCAGCGGAGGGCTGATGTCGGATAACCCCGCCACTGCACCAAGAGCGCGGCCACTATCTCGACTCCTCAGCCAGTTCGGTAATCGTCGCGCTATTGGGGCCGATCTAGGTGCGGGGACGGTCCTGGGGGTGCAGAGTGTGCCGTCGGGTTTAGCCACCGGGCTGCTGGCGGGCGTCAACCCGCTCTACGGCCTGTACGCCTACACCTTCGGAATGGTCGGCGGCATCCTCACGTCGAGTTCGATCTACATGGTGGTGCAGGCCACTAGCGCGATGGCGGTTGTGATCGCCGACGTGGGTGAAGTACAAAACGCCGTTGACCCTGACCGGGCGCTGTTTACGCTGTCCATGATGATCGGGCTGGTCATGCTCGTTCTCGGCATCTTCAAACTGGGGTCACTGGTACGTTTTGTGCCCGCATCGGTGATCACCGGGTTCATTACTGGTACCGCGATAAATATCGTTTTGGGTCAGTTGTCGGACTTCACTGGGTACGACGGGCAGGGGCCTGGGCGAATTGTTCGAGCCATCGACACGGTGCTGCACATTGGTCAGTGGCAGTGGACGACGGTAACGGTTGGCCTGGTCACCGTGGCGTTGATTGTGGGTTTGAGCAAGACCCGGCTTGGTGCCATGGGCATGGTGGTCGCAGTGATTGTGGGTACCGCCATGGTTCCGGTGCTCGGCTGGTCATCGGTTCCCACCGTCTCCGACATCGCCAGTATTCCTTCGTCGCTACCTGCTCCTCAAATGCCAGACCTTGCCGCGGTGCCGAGCCTGCTGATCCCGGCTTTGTCTCTGACCTTCGTGGGGCTGGTGCAAGGGGCTGCTATCAGTTCGTCCATTCCTAATCCGGATGGCAAATTCCCGGAACCTTCAGGTGACTTTCGTGGCCAAGGAGTCGGCAACATCGCTGCGGGGGTTTTCCAGGGAATGCCAGTAGGTGGATCAATGTCAGCCACTGCGGTCAATATGAGCGGTGGTGCCAAGTCACGGCTCGCCCCCATCATCGCTGGCGGCGTGATGATCCTGGGCATGATCTTCTTCTCCGAACTCATCGCCATCGTCGCCATGCCGGTGCTGAGCGGAGTTTTGATCGTCGTTGGTTTTCAGATCGTGAAACCGGCGGAAATCCGCGCGATTTGGGGTACGGGGAAGACGTCGATAGTTGCCATGATGGTGACCTTCATCTTGACGTTGATCATGCCGCTGCAATACGCCGTGCTGCTTGGCGTAGGTATCTCGATCATGCTGTATGTGGTCCGCCAATCTGAGCAGGTTCGGATCAGCCGACTGGTCTTCGACGATCAACCGTGGCCCATTGAGGCTGACCCGCCGGAAACGGTGGAACCGAACGAACTAATTGTGCTGATGCCGTATGGCAGCTTGTTCTTCGCAGCTGCCCCGGTGTTTGAAGAGGCGCTTCCCGATGTCATGCCGACCAGCAATAGATCGGTCGTGGTGATCAGCCTTCACGGCAAGAAGGACCTCGGCAACACCTTCATGAGGATCTTGCGGCGCTACAACAGTCGGCTCGTCGAACAGGACTGCCGCCTGTATCTGTCCGGTGTGGGCCCCCGAGTGTTTGAGCAGCTGGTCGACACCGGGGCGTTGCCTGAAATCGGAGATGCCAATGTCTACCGCGATCAAGAGCGGATTGGTGCGGCGCTGATCGAGGCGGTGGCAGAAGCTCGGAAGTGGATTTCCGCTAATGACGATTCGAGTTCAAGTCAGGCAGCCGAGTTGGCGCCCGACTCCGATGATGAGGTCTAGTCGAACGTGACCTAGCGTCTGCCGCCAACGAGGAAGATTTGGGTTCTACGATTTTCTGGCTGCCACCTTGTCAGCGGGTGTCCCCCGAATCCATCCCAGCAGGGCCGGTATCGCTTGCGGATTCTTCACTGTTGTCTCCTCTGAGCCGCCGAACTCACTAGCTCCAACCTATGTCGTGGCTGGGGGAGTGCGCTTGGTGTACTCCGGCTGCTGCCTTCACTGGTGTGGCGAGGTGACTAGGTGGGACTCGGCTACTGCAGCCGAGGGTGTGGCGGGCTCGGCCACGACGAGACCCAGCAGTGAACTCCTAGTACCCGGCGCCTCCGGATTCCGTAGCAGAAATCTGCCAGAACGCCGGTGTGCTTATTAAATCTCCTTGTTGCTCCCGGGATTCAGTTGTAATGCTCCCTAAATATTTCTGTAACATCAGTCACTCTATGTGAATTTGACTTCCAATCTAGGTACCCTACCGCGTATCATGAAGACGTGGCAGTAAGCCATCTCCGGGCGACATCAACGCCGACGTTGGTGTCGGTTGGTAACCCGGGGGGTTGCGGTGGTCCGCGGCGCCGGAGGGGAGCGCGATCTCCGCAGGGGAGTTTCGGCGAGCGGAGGTCAATCATGGCAACGAAAGTTCTGGTTCTTGGGGGAAATTTTGCAGGCATTAATGCCGCCCTCCATGTCAAGCATGCGCTCGAAGGTGATGTGGCAGTCACCGTGGTGAGTGCCGCTGATGAGTTTCTTTTCAACCCCTCGCTGATCTGGCTGCCCTTCGGCAAGCGCAGCGCGGAAGATATTACGTTCCCGCTGGAACCACTCTTCGATGAACACAACGTCGAGTTCGTCCACCAGCCAGCCACTGATATTGATCCAACCGCGCAAGCCGTCACAGTTGGCGATGGCCGGGTGTTTACATACGACTATTTGATCATTGCAACCGGTTACAAGAACGACATGGCGGCTGTACCGGGTCTGGCTGATGGAAATGCCGTCACGATCACCACCCTGCCGGAAGCAGAGCGTGCGGGTGAGGCCTGGAAGGAATTCTTGGCAGATCCTGGGGATGTTGTGATTGGGGCTACCCAGTCGGCTGGTTGCTTTGGTGCCGCCTACGAGTATCTGTTCAATTTTTCCTACCAGTTGAACAAAGCTGGGTTGAAGGATCAGGTCAAACTGACCTACATCACGAGTGAACCGTTCCTCGGCCATTTCGGTATCGGTGGATTGCCTCATGGCGAAAAACTGTTGAACATGTTCCTGGACAAAGAAGGCATTACTGCTATCACTGACGTGGGCATGGACTACGTGGACCAGGGAATGGTCAAACTCGCCGATGGTCGTGAGCTGCCCAACCAGTACGCGATGATCATCCCGCCTTTTGTCGGTCAAGATGTTGTGGCGAAGTCACCGCTTTCTGATCCCAAGGGATATGTGAAGGTTCGGGATACCTGGCAGTCCGAGGACTACGACAACGTGTACGCCGCCGGAATTGCGGCGGCAGTCCCGGTTCCCTGGCAGACCCCAACACCCACTGGGCTACCGAAGACCGGGTTTCCGACGGAGGTGATGGCACGAATTGCAGCTCAAAACGTCGTGCACCAGATCAAAGGGGAGCAGCCGACCGAGCACAAGGAATTCGCCGACATGAAGGCGATCTGTGTGATGGATGCTGGCAATAACGGCGTCATGATCTTGGCGGACAAGATGCTGCCACCACGCAAGCACAGCGTCATGGTCCCAGGGCCACAAAATCATGCCTTCAAGTTGGCCTTCGAGAAGTACTTCATGTGGAAGATGAAGCACGGGCATGTGGCGCTGCCGTGAGTGACTTTCTGGAGCTGGTGCCTGTCGAAACGACCGGAATTAGCGTCTTCGGGGCGCGGACTGATGCAATGTGGCCGGTTTCATAGTGGGCGGAAGTGATGCAGTATCGGGTATAGACCGATGGGAGGCCTATGGCGGCGCAAGTTGAGGTTCCGGTGGGCCTAAAAACCAGTAACGAGGACGTTCTTCCCGAGCGTCGGACGAATGCCGCCTTCATCGTTGGGGGCGTCGCCGTCGCTTATTTCGTGCTCGCGATTGCCGCTCAACTGTTTCTTCATCTTCCCGGACTCGGTACCGCGATGTGGCCTGCGGCTGGTGTCGCTTTCGCTGCAGTGGCGGTCTTTGGCTGGCGCGCTCTGGTGGGTGTCGCCATCGGAGCGAGTGCGGCCAACCTGACCTGGTTAGTTGCGCTGGACGCCATGGGCGACGGAGCCTTGGCCAGTGTTGCGCTGGTCGGCATCGGTGCGGTAGCGCAGGCTTGGGTGGCAGTGCTGTTGGTCCGGCGAAATATGGGCTCCGAACTTCGCTTTGAAACACCCAAAGCAATCCTGGGCACTCTCTTGCTTGCCGGCCCCATCGCCTGCGTCATCGGAGCCACGGCTGGCGCACTTGCCCAGTTCATCACCGGTCTTTCGGGCGGCGGGCAAATGGTGGCTGCCTGGGTCACGTGGTGGGCGGGTGACGCGACGGGTGTCATTTTGTTTGCACCACTGGTTTTGCTGCTCATACCGTCGCAGCGGACCTGGTGGCGCGGGCGTCGAGCTTCCGTCGGAATCTCGTCAGTTGTCTTCGCGGTGATCGCGGTCATTGTCCTGCTGCAATCCGTCACCTTCGAACGTGAGCGAGTGAAGAGCGAGGTCGGCCGCCTGGCTACCTCGGCGGTAGGCAGTTTGGACAAGAGTATGGGTAGGCACGAGGAGGTCCTGGTTGGTCTACGGGGCCTGTTCGAAGCATCCGACCAAGTGGACGCCGATGAGTTTCGGATCTACACCGACAAATTCCTGGACCGGTTTCCGTCATTACAGGCGGTGTCCTGGAACCAGGTGGTGGCAAGCGACGAGCTCGAGGACTTCGTTGCCCAGCAGCGACTGCAGCCCGGGTTTGCTGACTTCACCGTCACCGAACGTGACGCAGAGGGCAACGTTCTTCCAGTCACGGAGCGAGACCCGCATGTGGTTGTGGCCTACATCGAACCGATGAAAACCAACGCTGGTGCGTTGGGAATAGACATTGCCTTCAATCCATCACGCGGGGAAGCGATTGCTGCGGCAGGCGCAACGGGGGAAGCCATCGGCACCGCTCCGATCGACCTGGTGCAAGACGAGGCAAAGGAGTCGGAGGCCCAGAAAGGAATGCTCGTTCTGCTGCCGCTGTATCCGAACGGTATGAATCCGGAAAACGCGGTAGCGAAAGGTGTCGAGCCAGAGGGATTCACCGTGGGTGTCTACCGACTAGGGGATTTGGTCTCGGAAACCTTCGAAGATTCCGCCTGGGACGATCTGGCTATTCAACTAGTTGATGTGACCGACGAAGAGTCGGCAATGGTCGGCGACATCCCCGCGCGGTCCGGAGTCGAAGACGAGCGAATCGTTGAGTCGCTAAGCCCGGCGCTTGTGCCGCTCAGCGCATTCGGTCGGGAATACGAACTGTCCGTTCAACCAACTGCTGGCCCATTGATCGATGGATATCGGGGTGAGTCGCTGGCTCTCTTCGTCTCGTTAGTCATTCTTGCGTTCCTCGTGGAATCGTTGGTGCTGTTGCTGACGGGATTCGCTATGCGAGCGCGACGCGATGCCGAAGAACTGTCCTATGAGGCTACCCATGATGCTTTGACGGGTTTGCGCAACCGCCGAGCCTTCATACGTGAGTTTGAACGCACGCTTCACCGTGATCCGGAAACTGAGACGGGGCCTGCCAGCGATATTTTGCTGTTCTGCGATCTAGATGGCTTCAAGAGAGTGAACGATGATGGGGGTCATCTCGCAGGCGATGAAGTTCTGCGAGCCGTCGGTGCTGACATCGGTCGACACGTGCGTGCCCGCGACGTCGTCGCGCGGATGGGTGGTGACGAAATCGCCGTATTGTTGGTTGCATGCGAGTTAGCAGATGGCCGGCGGATTGCCAGCAACATTGTGCAATCTATTCTCGATCTCCGAGTCGAAACTAATGCCGGAGTCTTCTCGGTAGGAATCAGTGCCGGATTGGCTCAAGTTGATCCGGAATCAGACAGTAGCGTCGACCAATACCTACATCGGGCAGACCTAGCCTGCTACGAAGCGAAGCGTGCTGGTAAGGGTCAGCTGGCGATATACGGCGAGGGGTCAGCCCTCGGCGTGGGTTCGAGCAGCAGTAACGAGATCTAGGTCGAGGTTTACCGCCGTCGATATCGGGTAGTACCTGGTTGTTGGAATCCGGCGACGTTGAGGAGGCAATCAGATGATGAGCACCCAGCACCCGAGGATTATCGGAGATCTCATCTCCAATGCGCATCGTGAGGTTAGCCAAACTGGCTACATCGACGGCCGACATCACACCGATCGTCTCAGCGAGGCAGTTGAGCTGATCAAGCAGCACGAGAAAGAGCAGGCTGTGGAACTGCTGGTTCGCGTCGTCGCTGCGGCTGAGGCCGAGCAGACCTACACCCGCTCACCCCATCCCGACCCCACTGGCTTCACCGTGCTGGTGCTGCTGTTGTGGGACATGGGTCGTGACGAGGAGGCCGAGGCCGTTCAGGCTCGATTCACGCGGGCTCCGCTAGCGGCCTGACGCCAACAGTTTGTGGCTATCGACGGGTGAACTAGTTAATCGCTGCCCTGAGGAATTGGATACTCGCCTGTGCGGCATACCAGCCGTCCGGCCCGATCTTTAGCGCGTAAGTATCGTTCGGTTAGAGCTACCAGCGCAGCACCGAAGAGAAGTGCACTCCCCCGGCGAAAGCTACACCGCAGGACTGCATTTCGAACGGCTGACCAGTGAAGCCAACTCTTTTCCCACGCGAAGGGCCTGTGGCGAACCGAACCGGGTGTTGGCTCATGGTTCCGCATCGCTCATGCCGATGGCCTCGTGGATACCTGAGGTGGGCGTTGCTGGATTGGTGGCAAGGAACTGGTCAAGCGCCTGCGACAGGGGTAGCACTAGCGGCCAGTTGTTGGGTGCCGCCGCTTGTGTGGTGAAAGGTGTGCTGGCCAGCGGCGACACCCATACCCAACGGGCTAGGAAGGCCAGCAGTTCAGTTGTATCGGTGACCTCCGACAACTTCGTTCGGTAGCCGTCGAAGGCCACCGGCGGAATCTGCCCGGTTGCTAACCGCACGATCGGTGTGCCGATAGGACTCCCGCGCACTAGGGTCAAGAACGTTGCGGGGTGCACTCAAACCCCGAGCCATAATGAGCAACCTTTCGGAGGTCATCATCACCGAGATTGCCACCAATCCCGGGGCAGTTGAATCACTGCCCACTGGCACGCGCATCGTCATTGGTTCATTCACCGCTTCCGGGTTGGTGCACCTGATCCGTCCGTCGGTATTCCGGGATCTGATTCCCCGTCGACTCGGGTCTCGCAACGCGTGGATCATTGGCAGCGGCATTGCGGAGTTGGTGTGCGCTGTGGGACTGGCGACTCGACAGCGATGGGCGCCCGCCGCTACCGCAGCCACCCTGGTCGTGATCTGGGTAGGTAACGGTGAGATGGCAGTGAAACTCCAGCGAAATCCCAACACCCCGCGGATGTGGCGGTTGGCGGCTTGGCTCAGGATGCCGATGCAACTACCGCTGATCTACTGGGCGTGGACCTCACCTACGAAGTAGACCCGGTGGCTTCCGTGACTTCACCCTCCGGAATCAGTAGGTTCATTAAAAGGAGCATCAGACTGATGATCTGGAGAGGCAATGATGGACCCTAAAGCGTTTCGTTTCTGGATGAGACTCCGTACTCGCGACTTAGCGGTCGGCTTCATGATGTATATCCTCGGCTCAGTGCTGTTGGTGCTCGCGCTGACGTTGGGGGCGCCAGCCATTCAGCAATTCGATGCGGTCCGGATCGCCTTCGTGATCGTGGTGCTCGCGCTCGGCATCATGTCCTGGCTGTGGATCGATGGCTGCATTGTGGATGTGAAGGCGTTAACCCAAGACGTGCCGGAGGATGAACGAGATAGCAACATCGTCGGCGAATTCACCAAGTCGCCCTTCTCTTTCTTCCGCATCCTGACCTTCGTACTCGTGCTGGCCTCGACCGCGGGCCTGATCTACGCAGCCTTCAGTTGACCGCTCGCTACCAAGTCCGGCGATTCTTTCTGATCAGCCGAGTTTGTTCGGGGGATCCAGGATGGTTGGATCAAGTAAGGAAGGATGTCCTATGACACCGGAAGATGAGCGCGAGAACCTCGCGGAAGCGGAAGACCTAGCCACAGTCGATGAGGCAGTGGCGCAAGAGCAGGCGCACGAAGAGCGGCGAGATGCTCACGCCAAGCAGGGAAACATTGAGAAGGAAACGCGGCGACATCGGCTAGACGAGGGCTAGTCATCCAGCCGACGGTGGCATCCGGGTTTTTCACAAAATACCCGCGCGGGGATTGACTCGCACTGGTCGGTGCGGGTAAACCCGCCCTTATGAAGAAACCATCACCCGCCCTAATCATTTCAATTGTCGCACTGTTTGCCTCTGTCAGCGGTGCCAGTTACGCGACCTCGCAGCTACCGGCCGCACAGGAGTTGCCAAGTAAGTCAGTGGGAACCAAGCAAATCAAGAAGAAAGCTGTCACCGGCAAGAAAATTGCCAAGCAATCTATCGGCAAAGGCAAGATCAAACCGTCTGCCGTTCGGTCAGGAAAGATCGTTGATGGCGGTGTAACCTCCAGAAAAATCGCTGACAGTGGTGTGACCTCGAGCAAGATCGCCGACGGTGCGGTCACTGGATCCAAGATCGAAGCAGGCTCCATCAACGCGGCAGCGCTAGCACCCGGCGTTTTGCCGACATACTCCGCGAATCAGCTCTACGCCTCGGTGAATGCTGACGGTACGTTGGTGGCGGATCGTTCCAGCGGGCTCGCTGCGGCCAACGTTAAGAAAGCTACACCTGCTGGCACCTACTGCATCGAATCGCCACCGATCACTGTCCTGTCCGCGCAGGCAACGGTGCTGTCGACAAGTGCAACCGAAGGCGCCGAGGCTCGCCGAGCATCAGTGTCTATCCTCGCTGCTGGTGCAGCCGTGCCGCAAGGATGCAACGCTGAAAACACCACGGTTGTGGTGTACACCGTCAAGAGTGTCGCTCTCGAAGACGGAGCATTCAGCCTGTTGCTGTTGGGTTAGGCCCAGCGCGTAGCCAAACCAGATTCAACCTCGGGATCTGCCTCAGCGGTGGATCCCGAGGTTGTTCTATTTCGGTGCAGCCACGTTGTGGATGATTCCTGCGCAGAGCAAACACTTACCGGTCAGTGAATGCCCTGACCGGGACCGAAGACCTGGTGCCGGGCAAGATCCTTGCGATAGACCAGCAACTCCACATCTTCGATCTGCCAGTCACGCTCGGGGGCCCGCTGGTAGCCGAGCGCTTCATAGAGCCGATGAGCCGCCTGTTGGGCGGGTTCGGTACTCAGCACCACAGTGGGTAGGCCACGATCTCGCGCCAGTTGCTCACAGCCGGCCAGCAGCGCCCGACCCACACCGCGGCGACGATGATCCGGTGACACTGCGATCATGCGGACTTCCAACTCGGCCAACAGCGCAATATGCGCATACGGGCTGCCCGCGATGGCCGCCGTTGCCGTCCCGAGTGCTATGCCTTCCTCTTCCGCAATGAGCACCGTGGCTTGAGCGATCCGGGTCTCACCGTCAGAAAGCGAAGCGAAGTATCCCGGGGTGCGCTGCGGGTCGGCGAACCCATCCGCGACATAGGCGGCCGCAGTAAGTGCGCCGACGAGGTCGGCGTCAGCAGGGCCTGCTACTCGAAGTGTCACCGCTGCATTCTCCCGCAAAGTTTTGTGGGGGGCCGAGAGTTGACCCGACTTCTTCGGTCGGCACAGGCTGGGCAGGCTGGGTAGCGCCGATACTGGGGTCCGGGCAGCACCTTGTTCGCTAGCGGCCACTTACCGCCGATTGAGCGAAATAGTTGGCAAATGTGTTTGGCAATCGTCTACCCGGGCATAACTGCATTTGCAGGGTAGGGCGCTGGCAAAGTGCCCCAACTGCCCAATGACCTTGGGGGAGCCAAATGGACGTGAAAATCGCTCAGCAAATGACGCCACTGGAAAAGTCGCTTGCGGCGACTGTGGGTGGAGCGATGATTGCGGCCGGGGTTGCCATGGGCACCCTGATGGGCAGTCCGGCGAGCGCCGATGAAGGCGTGGCGCAAGAGTCCAATGTTGCAGGAACGCAAGGCTCGTCGACGGCTGGCGGTAGCCCGCAAGCTGGATCGGTGTCCGTAACAGCCGTATCGACCAGTGACGGGTGGGACCGCGAACTGTATCTGCGTGCCGCCGAGATCGAGCGATCCAGCCAGAAAGCCAAGAATCAGAAGGCTGGCAAGCGAAACCCGACCAAGTCAAAGAAGCAGTCGGCCAATAAGTCTCAGCCGGATACCCAGGAGTCTCGTAATGTGATGGCTGGCCCGCCGGCTTCGTCGGGAAGCCAGGCTGAACTGGTTTGGCAGTTACTGATCGCTGAAGGGTTCTCTCCTGCGGCAGCATCCGGCATTCTTGGCAATCTGCAGCAAGAGTCGAATATCGACCCGACTGCCGTGCAAGCTGATGGTCCGGGCATGGGGTTGGCACAGTGGTCGCGTGGCGGGCGGTGGGACTCCGGGCCAAACAGTCTGCTTGCCTTTGCCAAAGAACGGGGGCTTGACCCGTGGTCGACTGAGACTCAGACGAAGTTCATGATCTATGAGATGCAGTATGGCGATCTGGGCTTCGACCTCGCCCGATATAAGAACTCCACAGATGCAGTGTCAGCTGCGGTGTATTTCCACGATGTGTTTGAGCGCTCGGCCGATACCGCCGGACATGTGACAAGCGTGCGCGGCGGCTACGCACAAGACTGGTTCGAGCGATTGGGCTAGTCGGCGCTGGCTATTTGATCCCGACCATCATGCCGCGCACCTTGGGGGAGATCAGCAGCATCAGTAATCCTAGGAGGACGGCCACCGAGCCGAGCAGCCCGAAGTAGGACGCCAAGCCCAAGCCGGAGAGCAGGTTGGCCAACTGACCGCCGATGGTGTCGCCAACGGCCGCCGCCAAGAACCACAGGGCCAGCATCTGCCCGGCCATGCCG